>DATDGH010000111.1:0-6869 GCA_036522215.1 Candidatus Angelobacter sp.
AGAAGGGGTTCGTGAAACAGCGCTCCTACAGCTTTCGCCTAAGCTGCTTGCTTGTCTACAAAATCATCTCCAGCCCTGTAGACGAAAAGGCAGGAGCGAGTTTAAGCCGTTGAAAACATGGTCGGGGCGAGAGGATTTGAACCTCCGACCCCCTGCGCCCAAGGCAGGTGCGCTACCAGGCTGCGCTACGCCCCGACAAAGAACCCTTTTTTCGATTTTACCCTAAATCATTTCTCGTCACGGCTTAGGCACGGCCAGTCAAGAAACTTGTGCAAGCCTGGCCGATCTTGCGGACTGAGCGCGACGCCCAGCGGAGGCGAACCCAGGGCGGTTTTTGGGGGGAGCCCGGGAGGCCCAGTCATTTCGCGCCGGGCTTCGCCTGGTTTCAGTGGGATTCGTTCGCTTTTGGGAATCTCCCGATTGTGGTTGACGAATCGGGGGCTTCACCGCATTTTAGTGTTCTGTTTGTCACAGTCAGGCGCAAAAACCCTCTAAGTTGTTGAGGGGTTTCCACTTAGCCTAGTGCCAAAGCACTATTCCAGGGCATATGGCCCCCTGGCCTTTCGGACACGATTTCCGCTGGCCGAATGGCCTTTTGATTTAGTAGAAAAAATGGCATTTGCTAACTATTTTTAATGGATAAAACCGGCAAAGGGGTGTATTGTTTACCGGTTTTATCTGTCGAATCTGGCCGGGTTTCGAAATTCCGAAAGCAGGTGAAGTCTATTTATTTGTGCGACATAACGCGATTCCCTGCCAGACTTTTATGCAGAAATTCAAACCGAGGGGGAGAGAATCTCTGTGAAGAGAACTATCGCGAAGTTTGTATTGCTTATGTCACTCGTGCTTTCTGCGTTTTCAATTGCAGGTGCAATGGCAAATGAAGGAAAAGATGGCCCAATTCCGGAGTGCGGCCCGTTCCACCCCTGCCAAACTAAGTGACGGAAGTAATGATTTGTTCGTGGGCCTACGAGAAAGTGCTTGTTAAGGGTTCGCGGACGGATTATGCTGGTCAAGCTCTTATGCGCTACACCGTAATATTGCCGTGGCTTGCGGGCCTGCTCCTTCAGGGGATTCTCTTAGGGATTCTTCTTGCGAAGAGAATGTGGCGAAAATTCCCCGTCTTTGTGGTCTATTCCGCGTCCAATTTTGTGTTGGGTGCCGGTTTATATGGGATTTATGTGGCCCATCCGTCGCGTGCCCTCTGGTTTAGAGCCTACTGGATCAATGAAGGGATAGGGCTACTCTTGGGTCTCGGTCTTGTTTATGAGATCTTCAAACATCTCATTTCCCCCTATCCGGGGCTGCGAAAGCTGGCCTCGCTACTGTTTCGTTCGGCGATCATCGCGCTTCTACTGGTGGGCTGCGTGCTCGCATTATCTCAACCTTCGGGTCAGGATCCGCAGATTACGAGACATTTCTTGATTGCCGACGAAGCAGCGCGCATATTGGAAATCGGCATGCTCTTTTGTGTTTTCCTCTTTGCAAGTCTCTTTGGTTTGCATTGGCGGCAGTATGTGTTTGGAGTGGCTCTGGGTATGGGATTCTTTACGGCAGTGGAACTCGTGCGAGTCACCATGAGAGTCCACTTCGGTTTCACGAGTATGCCGATACTCGATCTGGTTCGAATTGTTTCGTTCAATCTTGGCTTGTTGATTTGGATTAGCTATCTTCTGGCGCCCGAGCTAGCTAGCAGTCCCTCTGAGCTACCCAAGCGTTCCCAGTTGGAGCAGTGGAATCGGGCGATCATGGAGTTGATTTATCAATGACGATTATTCTGGTTATCGTTTTCGCTCTCCTCGCGCTCACGCTCTTTTACGTGACAGTGCGGAGTCGCAGAAAGCAGACAGCGGAGAAACCGCTGGATTTGAGCGCATTCCGTACCCTGATGGATCGTGACGATGAGGCGTTTCTACGGGAGAAGCTTCCCCGGGCGGAATTCATCCATCAAAAGCGGCTCAAGATCAGGGTTACGTGGAAATATGTGAGGCGCATAGCTGATAATTCAGCGGTCTTCATGCGACAGGCGAGCGAGGAGCGAACGAACTCGGACCAAACCGTTGCCGAGACTGCCCAACAGATAGGAGAGCAGGCTGCGCAGCTTCGCTTGAATTGCCTGGCTGCTTTCGCTAAATTGACGGTCGAGTTTGCGATTCCGTCAGTCCAACTCACGCCGGCTATGCTGGCTCCGAAATACGAGACGTTGAAGCAGAACCTTTCGCGGTTACACCCGCAGCAACCCGCGCCTTTGGCGTCCGCAATTTAAGCCCTTCGGACCGCAAAAAGCCCCGTGCCCCAGCGCGGGGCTTTTGCTTTTAGGCAGCTTTCGCTCTCGCGGGCTTAAACTGACGGATTCAGTTTCGGCTCACCAGGCCTTTTCGCTCCGCTCACCCCCTGATACGAACGGCCTGAAACCTGAGTTTCAGGCCATTCTATAATGAATCATGCTTCTGCAAGGAATTTTCCCGGCCATGACCACGCCCTTTTATGCTGACGGCGCGGTTTATTACAAAAAGATTGAGCACAATGTAGACCGCTATTCCAGGACTCCGGTTGCCGGCCTGGTGGTGCTGGGTTCGACCGGCGAAGCAGTGATGCTGAGCGATGACGAGCGCCGCCAAGTGCTGCGGGAGACGGTTGAGGCCGCGTCTGCGGACAAGGTGTTGATTGCCGGCACCGGCGCAGAATCTGTGGTTGAGACGCTGAAGCTGACCGAATACGCTGCCCAATTGAAATACGATGTGGCCCTGGTGCGCACGCCGCACTTTTATCGTCCGCAGATGAAGCCCGAAGCCCTGCTCGCTTTTTATCGGACCGTGGCCGATCGTTCGCCGTTACCGGTCCTGCTTTACACTGTGCCGCCGTACACGGCCTATGATCTGCCGCTGGAGGTGATCGTGGAGCTGGCCGAGCATGGCAACATCATCGGCATCAAGGAATCGAGCGGGAACGTGGAGAAAGTTGCGGCAATGGTGCAGCGCACCCGGCACATCAAGCGGTCAGCGATGGCCACGGAGGTTTTTCAGGCGGTAACGGAGAGGATGATGACAGCGCCGCCGACCAGCAGTGAGGCAAACGGCAGCCAGTTAGTGAGCGCGGATAAGCTGACCGGAGGCGGAGGGGTAGCGGTTGCGGCGAAGCCCAAAATTAAGACCCGCCCCAAGGAAGTTGGGTTCCAGGTGCTGGTAGGCGCGGCCCAGACGCTGCTTCCTTCTTTGCAGGCCGGCGCCAGCGGCGGAGTTCTGGCATTTGCCTGCCCTGCGCCCACGATCTGCTTTGAGGTTTACACTGCCTGGAAGGAGAATGACGTTGAAATGGCGCAAACCAAGCAGGCCAGCCTGGTGGCGGCCACCAGGCGCGTGGTCTCCGAACTGGGCATACCGGCGGTCAAATATGCCATGGACTTAAACGGCTATTACGGTGGTCTTCCGCGGCCACCGCTGTTGCCGCTTACAGCCGAGCAGAAGCTGGATATCGAGGCGCAAATGGCGCCCTTCCCCAATTAGAATTCTTTCAGATTCAGTGGTACATTACCTCCGGGTTTTGCGTTCCTCTCCCCACTGCTTTATGCTCTCTGTGCTGATTGTCGAAGACCATCAGGCGGTCCGCGAGGCACTCGTAGAGGCCTTCCGGGGCTGGGATTATTCGACCGCATCGGCCGGCACGATAGAGGAGGCGGTGGCGGAACTCAGTAAAGGCAGTTTTGACCTGGTGGTTACCGATGTAGATTTGGGCGGCGCCAACGGACTCGAACTGGTACGATTATTGGGAACTTCGCGGCCGGAACTACGGTTTATTGTAATATCCGGCAGGTTTGGACCCAAGGAGATCTTTGGCGGCGGATTCGAGGTGGGCAACAGGCTCAAATATTTACAAAAGCCATTCTTACTCTCCCAGTTGCAGGCCGTAGTTGCTGAATTGCAGAGGCGGGGGTCGCCGGCAACAGATTAGGCCTTTTTTACTTTGGACGCTTGTTCGAGCAGGGAGCTGGCCTCAATCATGACGTTAGAAATGGCGGCCAGATGTTTGCGAAGGGTTTCTTCGCGAGGCGCGTCTTCCTCCATGAGGCCCACGCGCAAGAGCGTGGCCTGAACGCATTGCAGGAGCTGTTTCAACAAAGGATCAATGGGTTGTACTTGCTCAGTCATTTAGTTATTGTTGATGGCAGACGGGCAATCCCCACAAATTTTTGAATTTTGTTCTGAAAGTGGAACAGACATCAGCAGTGGAAGTGGATACCAGTGCTTTCAGCCGGCAAGAAATTACGTGAACTCCGCGAGCAGATTGGCTTGACTCTGCGCGATGTGGAGGTGGCCAGCACCCATCTGGCCGAGGCGCGGGGCATTGAGGAGTTCATTATCAATCCGAGCCGGCTCTCCGATATTGAGACCAAGGGGGTGGTGCCCAGCATTTACCGCCTGTATGTGCTTTCGGTGATCTACCGCGCGGACTTCGCCGAGCTGCTCAAGTTGTATGGTGTGGACCTGGGAACCACGGCAGCGGATTTTGCGGTTTGCCGTCCAGCTAAGACGCATCGCCTGGAAATCATGAGCAATCGTGGTTCAGTGAATGTACCGGTAAAACTCGATCCAGGGTTTGACCTGCGCCAGAGCAGCAACCTGGGCCGAATGATTGAGGATTGGGGCGTGGTACCGCTGCAGTACCTGCAGGAACTGGCAAAACGGAAATACACCTACGCCTATATTGGCACGGAAGACCTCACCATGTATCCGCTGATTCTGCCCGGATCCTTCGTTCAGATTGACGAGGAGCGCAACAAGGTGGAAGAAGGCAAGTGGCATTCTGAAATCGAACGCCCGATCTACTTTGTTGAAACGCGCGAAGGCTATATCTGCTGCTGGTGCAGCGTCCGCCGAGGAGAAATTGTGCTGCAGCCGCATCCACTATCGCCGGTAACTCCGCGCATACTGAAGCATCCGCAGGAGGCGGAAGTGATTGGCCAGGTGGTGGGGATGGCTATGCAACTTGGTGGGGGACACTCTCATGAGCAGCAACAGCCACAAGCGACCCCTGAATTAGTTGAAGGTGAACCGAAAGAAGTTCGTCGCCGTTAGCCGGCGCCTTCAGCGCCAAAGATTCCGGTTCCAGGAATTCCGGATGTTCTGCTCGCTGGTCGGAATAATCCCGGTAAATGTCGCGGATGGGGACCCGAATCAAGTTCGTCGCCAATTCAGAGTGAACCGCTCCAATTCCTTTTTGCGCCCGGTGATGGCCAAAGAGCCTGCTCAAACCCCAATGGCGATAACGTCCGTCACTGTCCTGCAGGGAGCTGATGTAAGCCAGTTTTTCGAGCAGAGTAGGCAAAACTTTCAGGGTATAACGTTTGAAATCTTCAGCGACGTTGAAGAGCATGGTCCTGTTTTCCAGTCTGGCGAGCCTCATGGCGCAAAACACAGATAACCCGCAAGGTTTTTTAGCTAAGTGAAAAGTTAACATGAGGAACTCCGGTTTTAACCTGCCTTTAAAATTTGTTCCGAAATCGGAAATCCCGGTTACGAACGTAACCTACTCATGGGAAAAGGGTTAGGTCGCTGTGGAGGCGATTACGAGAATTCTGGCCTTCCTGGTGACGGGGACAGCGCGGTTTTTGCCGAGAAATTGGTAATTGGGTAATTTGGAAATTGGGTAATTTAAGAGCAAAGGCAGATTTTAGATACTGGTGGGACCAAGGGTAACTCTCACGAAAAGCCTTTAGAGCGTGTTGCGTGTTTCAAAAATCCCTTTGGGGCAGAGATTTTGAGCCTGTCTTCAAACCTATTTTTGACACAAGCTCTAATCATTAACCGCAGGCTCTTTCCCCGAGCGTGGTGATCCCGCTCACATCACTGCGACACATTTCGATGTAACAATCACTCATGGCTCGAGGAGTCTCTCGCTGTGTCCTCTTGCTCTGGGGCCTTTATAATGAGATGGGACCTAATCCATGGCAACAATTGACGTCACCGTACAAGAACAGAGCGCGCGGGCAATCGATGGCAACCGGGTGGTGAACGACTTCAGCATCCAGGTGGCCACGGTGAACGGCTCGGGTTCACAATCTGCCAACACTGTCTTATTGCGCAGCATTTTCCAGATGGGTGTGCCGGTTTCCGGCAAGAACCTGTTTCCTTCCAACATTGCAGGGCTGCCCACCTGGTACACCATTCGCGCCAGCAAACATGGTTACATCGCGCGCAAGAAGGAGATTGATTTTCTGGTGGCCATGAACCAAGAGACCGCGCGCGAGGACGTGATGTCACTGCGGCCGGGCGCGGCCTGCGTCTATGACGAACCGCTGAGTCTCTCCGGTCTGCGCAATGACGTAACTTTTTATCCGGTGCCATTTGACAAGCTGGTAGGGCCGGTTTGTCCGGATGCCAAGCTGCGCAGGCTAGTCAAGAACATGATCTATGTCGGCGTAGTGGATGCATTGCTGGGGATCGATCTGGCTGAATCGGAAAAGGCGCTGGCGAAACAGTTTGCCACCAAAAAGAAGGCGGCCGAGCTGAATAAAGCGGCGATCCGCGCCGGCGCTGACTACGCCAAAGCGACGTTCGTGAAGCAAGACCGTTTCTATATTGAGCCGATGAATGAGACCCAGGGCAAGCTGATCATCGACGGCAACGCCGCGGCCGCTATGGGGTGCATGTTCGCCGGGGTCACAGTTGTGACCTGGTATCCCATTACTCCTTCCACGTCGCTGGTGGAACAGCTCATCGATTTTCTGAAGGAACACCGCATTGGCCCGGATGGCAAGGCCACTTTTGCGGTGGTGCAGGCGGAAGACGAGCTGGCCGCAATCGGCATGGTATTCGGGGCCGGATGGGCAGGAGCGCGGGCCATGACTTCCACTTCCGGGCCGGGGATTT
>DATDGH010000112.1:0-10110 GCA_036522215.1 Candidatus Angelobacter sp.
CTTTAAAACCCCGAAAGTTGTGTACCGGAACGCCCGGAACGAAAAATTGTGTACTAATGTGTACCAATTCAAGCAACTTTTCTCCAGGTTTTGTAGGCTCGTATCCAAGTGAGATTTGACGAATCGTGAACGGTCAGACACAGGAGTTGGAAGATCGGCTGACGCAGGTTCGCAAGCATGAACAGGCCCAACCCGAAGTAAGTGAGTTTCCCAAGTTTCTTGTTTCGACGTTGCCCCGGTTCTGTTTACGGCGGCGGTAGATCAACGAGTGCGTCCTTGGAAGTCCACTCGCGAAATCTGACAGACATCTCACGGCTCCGCTGGAGGATTGGTCCGCCGTTGTCATTTTGGCGAGCCCAACCAGCCAGATGGTTCCAGATGCGTCCGACGTGCCCAAGCAAGTCTGACAGCAATAACTGCCCTATCGCCGAGTCTTCCCCCAAAAGAATGCCAGCGAGTGGCACTGGGTGGCCGCCAAGCTCGCAATGATAGCCATAATCTTTGCTGCGAAATGTCCCTTGCGCGGCATCCCGAAGTTTGGCCGGCGTGAAAAAGTTCTGCCGCTCCTTCTTATCGCTCCGTAGCCATCGCTCGGCATCACCATTTCGCGTCTCGAAGGCCCATGCTAGATACTCGATCTCCACCATCTGTCGGAGCAATGCCGCAGCTGCATACTGGCGGCCGTCGGCGAACAGGTCCGTGATCGCGGAGGTGAGTTGGCCCGCCACTCGGAGCAACATCGACACGGCGACGGTTTCGTCATTACCGTGCCCAAATGGAGAGTTGCCCTGAACTCTGTCTGTACCAATCAAATGGCCTATGACGTGAAGTTCGGTGCCAGCTTCCTCCAGCTGCTTAGAACTAAATCTTGCCAACTCGTACCGGCACGCGGTTACTTCCCTGTCGTTGGCAGCAGCGGCCATTCCTTCCCTAGTTGGCTCAATGCGAGGTTCAGCTCTGTGAGCCATAGACACTCATCCTCCTCTGTGTTTGCTGAATAGATTGTACTGCTTGCTACAGTTGAGTAACACAAACAGTTATGACGATCTGTCTCTAGGGCACATGAAAAACCTTAGCCTCCAGACACCGTAACTCAGCTTTCGAACTCTTCTTGACTAGCAGAAGATAAATAACTTGCAATCCGATCCCCCCACAAATAGCAGGAAGGAGTTTACCCGTAAGGCAATGAATCGAAAGAGGAAGTGTTCTAGCGGGGATTCGAGGACGATTTTCGAACTTTTACACTTTGTAACATCGGAGGAATGCCGCTCGAATCGCAGCACTCTAAAAATCTCTTCTTTAGTTACCGCGCGACCGACCAAAGTCTCAATTGCGAATTTATACGACGTGGCGGCAACTCAATGAATTATTGATTCACCAAGACAAGTCTTGTCTTTGAACATCCCCTGCGTTTGCCCGCACCGGACGGTTCGATGTTGTTTCTCTTAACCTTGAGTCAAGAGCCTTATGGGTCCCAACCGCAGCAATGGTTCCAGCAACAAAGCCAGCAACTCCGACGAAGATCTTCCAGATCAGGTCACCATCTGCGGCACCTGTGATTCCAACACCGATCGCGCCGAGCGGAATGCCCCACAGTAGGGTACGAAAAACCACCATAATACCAAGCACCGGCTGCTCGTCAATCGAGACTAGCCAGCGATAGGCTACTGTAGTGAGTATTCCAGCAAGCACGGCTAGGACGTTGTGCGGGAGCCGACTCCAAAGAAGAGCTGCAACCGCAGTGCCGGGCACGGCATATTCCCAAAACAACACCACCAAAACCACCAAGCGAGGTGCCTCTGCTGGTGGGTTGACGTTGACGGTTTCGATCGTCTTCGCCACCACCACATGTCGGGCGACGACATTGTCGGCGATCGAACGACTGCGGTCCTTAGGCCGTTCCATAAAGCTACATGTTGACGACATTGATTGTTTTGGAAACAACCACTTTTTCAGCATTGATCTGGCCCACGAGCATCCCGACAGGACCACTGTCCTTCTCTAGCAGATGCATGAGTTCAGCGGCATATTCAGGATGCTCTTGGATCTGCTCTGCGACGCGCTGGGCGATCTCTCCAGCATTTGGCTCGGATTTCCAGCCCAATAGTTTTTTCACACTCGACCAAAGCAACTTGCCCGCTTCTCCGGCGGCACCCTCTGCCACCTTGACGCCCAGAACCGTCACAGCGGAAGTAATCGTAGCCAACGTGACCGAATCGATCATGCGAATTCCCTCCACCGAACAACAGAAGCTTCCTAGCATGCCCAAGGATTACTCGGAAATGGGGAGAGCTGCTCGTTGAGAACAGCTTACTTGATGTCAGGCCCATACACAACCAGAGCTGCCTGCGGGCCTGCTGGCGCAGTTTGGCCCATCAGCAGATTCCAGGTGACAGCCCCAATCGCATGGCCTACACTTGAGAAAGTTGGAGATAGGTATGACCTTGCATTTAAAGCCTGAGATTGCTGCCGCATTGGAAGCCCTGGCAAACGCCCAAGGTATCTCGGTCGAAGACTATCTCCAGCAGCTTGTGGAGAGAGAACTACCCGTCAAGGATATGGACGCGGCACCGTCCGGGGACGACGGAATGGTTTGGGAGAATGGACTGTTCGTGTACAGGACTGGCAAGCCCCTGCCCTCTCATATCATCACTGACGCCGTCCGCCGTTCGCGTGACAAAAGATCAGAGCACATCCTGGGCGATCTTTCTTGAGACGGTTCTTCGATAGCTCTGTTCTTGTGGCGGTTTTCTACGCTGACCACGAACATCACGATCCAAGCACCAAGTTGTTTCTTGAAGCCGGAAAGGATGACTTCTGCGCATTGCGTACGCTCGGCGAAGTTTACGCAACGCTGACTGGCCTGCCGGTTCGTCCGCGTATCACTGGGGCCAACGGCGCGGCAATCGTGAAACAGATACGTGACAGATTGAGTCTTATCTCACTGAGCGAGCAGGAATATGTTTCCACGGTGGACTCAGCGTCGTCAGCGGCTATTGTCGGCGGCGCGTTGTACGACGCGCTCATCGCTCAATGTGCGGTTAAAGCCAAAGCAGATGTCCTACTCACTTGGAACGTTCGGGACTTCGTAAGGTTCGGACCTCACATCGAGCGTCTAGTAAAGACCCCTCTCCAGATGAAGGTCTAATTTCCATCGGCACTTGTAACCTTTGATCCCGAACAGCAGCCGATCTGGAGCCAAGGCTCTTTCGCCAACGGGCTGGGCTTCTCGGTCAATTTTGCAGAGATGATCGGTTTCGCCTTCCACGGCAAACGTCACTTATGCAAGTGTGCACACCTGCATGATTGCAATCCTGAAGAATTCCGTTTCCAACCATATTCTCGATTCCCTTGACATTGACGTGAACACCCGCCATTTTGTTCAAGTGTGCACACCTGAATCATTGCACAAGTGAAGGATTGCAGTTGTGAAAACCATCGCACTGATTGCCCAAAAGGGTGGGGTCGGCAAGACAACGATTGCCGTCAATCTAGCGGTCGCCGCAGGGCTTACCACGGTTCTCTTTGACCTCGACCAGCAGGAAAGTGCCGTCATGTGGTCTGACCGTCGCAAGAGCGACCTCCCTCACGTTGAATTCCTTACTGAGCGCCGCTTGTCTGAAGGCATCAAAGCGGCAGAGCAGGGGAATTGCGCCCTGGTTATCATCGACACGCCGCCTGCCGCAGGGCCCCAAGCCTACACCGCCGCACAAGCAGCTGATCTCGTCCTCATTCCCTGTCGGCCAAGCCTCGTTGACCTAGACGCCATTCGCCGCACGGCGCAACTCATCAAATCTGCGGATGTGCCTGCCTTTGTCGTCTTCAATACGGCACCACATAGCGCCACCACGCTCCTGGATGACGCGCGCGCCATCATCGAGCAAGCAGGCTTGACGGCGGCTCCGGTGATTCTGAGAGAGCGCAGCGCCTACCGCGCATCCTGGCCGCTGGGAAAAACCGTGACGGAAACGCAACCCAGGGGAAAGGCCGCGAAGGAGATTTCAGAATTGAAGAACTGGCTTTTTGAAGAATTGCAAGTGTGCACACCTGCAAAGATGCAAAGCAACGACATGGTTTCCAATGGCTAGGCGATCCATCCTTACTTCGGTACGCGCAGAGGGCGTCACGGCAGAGCGGGCTCCTGAAAACCTGCCCGAAGAGACCGCTAAGCCTGTGGCAAGGGTAAAGCCCAATCGTCGCGCCAAACTGCATATCGGCGGATATTACGATCCGCAAGACCCAAACATTATCGCTTTTCAGAAGCTTGGCATCGATCTGCGCAAGTCGCAGCAGGAAATGCTTTTAGAGGCCCTGAGAGACTTCGTCGCCAAACACCAAGTGGCAAACGCTTTCAATAAAGCTGCTAGGCGACCGAGCCCTTGATGAAGGCGTCGATGTCCGCCTCGGGCGCTCCTGCCTTGCGCATCACTTCAATTGTTGCTTTTATCTTTTCTTGCAGGGGCGGGGAGGCGGTCTCTGCCAGTTCCACTTGCCCCCGCAGCCGCGCCATGCGCCCCACCTTGCTTCGATTACGCTCTTGCATCGCGGCACGGAACTCCTCTCCCGACTTTCGCCACCATGCCACCGTGGCGGCATGCACCGGCGCTCGTGAATGCTGTCGCACCACCTCCACTTGAACTCCCATGTCTGAAAGCCCGTTTACTTCGAGCACTGCCGGGTCGATAACCTTTCGTTGAAAATTGTCGGAACGCGCGTAAGTGTCCGGCGGCACCCCGAGCAGCTCGCGCAGGCGGCTAATCGGAAAGGTCTCCACGCACCTCTCCATGTTCGCCCTGAGCTGCACGAGTTCGTACAAGGCGATGGCGTACTTGCTCGTCATGGAACAGACAACCTCGGCCTTGATGCGGCCCCACCGCCCAGACGTTTCGAGCATCGGCGCCAACTTGCGGGGCAAGCCATACCGCAGTGTCGCCCTTTTCGCCAGTTCCTTCGCCGACAGGTCGAAGAAATCAAACAGCCCCGTGATGACGATGCGGTGCTCCGGGCCTTCGCTGCCATCGGGGTTGTCAGCCACATAGACAACGTTCACCTTCACGGACATCAATCGGGTTAGGCTGTCTCGCAGACGATCCGAACTGCCGTGCTTAGAAAACGCTTGCCTTACAATTGCAAGCGGAACCTCCCACTCCGCATTGGGATCAAGTAAGCGTCCGCTGTCATGAGCATGTTGATAAAGCAGATTGAGAATCGCTCGATCGCTGGCTTCGAGCGCGTGGGTGCCGGTCATTTCGATGAGTTCACCTGGCTTCGGAAAACCCAGGTAATTCGTTTTCTGCTCGACGGTTCGGCTCGCCCCGCTCATTTGCGCCAGCAATACACTACCCCTACGCGTAGTCAAGTAGTAATAGGAGAACGCCAAGCCCGTTTGGTAGGAAACCGTCATAGGAACCCGCGCGCACGATAGTCTCTAGCGTCAAAACGGCACATGCTCCGATTCAACACAAGGAGTGTCGCCCGTTTGGTAGTAAACACCCAGCGGACTTGGCTCGCGCTCGAATCGGCGGGCATTTGGTAGGAGACACACGCCCGTTTGGTAGGAAACCACCCGCCCGTTTGGTAGTAGAAATCCGCCCGTTTGGTAGTAGATCGCCTCTCTAATCGCTTGATCCACCAAATTTTTCTTTAGCCTGAAATTGAACTTAAGAGAAATTGAACTTTAGGCGGTGAATAATTTCAGCCTGAGGGTAAGTTCTGGAAGCTCAAGCCCATCGAGGGCTTGCGCTTCCTCTCACTACGTTCACAATAGAGAGCAGCCCTAACGGGCTGCAAACATCATTAAGCGAAAAGGGGGAGATGATTTGCTCATCTCCCCCTTTGAATCCCCCTCTGGCAAGACTTAAACTGAGCGCGGCTCATACCGCCGCGCAACACATATGGGCATAAGCGCCGCTAACGCGGCGCAGGCCTACAGGGGAAACAAGGACGATTTCCCGAAGGCATCCCAACCAACCCGTATTGCCGCTTTCTTAACAAAAACACGGATAGGCGATTCAACGAGCCGGGGAGAACCCGGATGAAATCTGGAAGTCTCTCCACTGTGTCTGTCCGTCGTTTTACGTCCTGTTCAAATCCCGCTCGCGACTCTCTTCCTTAGAATTACGCCCGTCTGCCTAAGAACATTAGCTTTTTGCATATCATCGCTGAAAGCCTTGACCACATTCCCGTCGGTCCAGCAGCTGATGGCTGCGTTCCTGGTCCATCGCTGCCGCTTCGTGGCGGATTCTTGAGCCAGCTACGCAGGGCCATATGAGTGAGGCTCCACAACTCTTGGTGCAATTCGCGCTCGTTCCATCCGGGAGGGTCCCATCCAAAGGCCACGTCTTGATCAAGCTGCATTAGCTCGCTTCCGTGAAGGATGCCGGAACGAAGCGCGTACATCTGACTGCGGCGGCTTCTTAAAGACGCGCCAGGGGCGAAGTTCTCAAAGAAGGCACGAAATCTTTCCGTAGCGCCCGGCACTTCATGCGAAAAATTCGTCGTGCACTCTTTGCAATAGACTTGGTGAGTGGTCCCGCGCTCGGTCAGCGACTCCACCGCAGAGACGAGCGCTGCAAAGGAAGAAGAAAAGGAGATTGCCCATTGGCGGTCGGCCACATCCATCCAAAACAGCGCACGGTCAAACCTGCCGCGGCTTTCCGGGGATAGCCGGAAGTAACACCAAATGGATTCATCAAGGTCAGCGGGCACCCGCAACCCGCCTCCATCATGGCCGGATTCTCCATAATATGCCTCGGGACCAATCTCCTCCATCTGTTCGGCTGTCGGTGGAGATAGGCGCTCAATTACCGGTTCTCCTAGCGGCGCTATGAAAAATTCCTGCACCCATTTGCTTTGAGGAGGGCTGCCGATTTGAGAAACGTCGGCCCAAAAATGGCGAGGCTGCTTCAGATGGAAGCTTGTTCCTCCCCTAAGCAGGACGCCGAGCAGAAGCGTCAGTTTGCGATGTTCACGCGTCCGGCGATAGTTGGTAAGAGGCCAAAAATCACTTTCCATTACTGGAAATTCAAGGATGAAAGGATGCTCAGCAAGTTCCACGGGAGCTTGGGGCGACTCTCGATGTGGCGGCAGAATTTGCACGCCGCAACGAGTTCCGTTCCAAGAACCCCGTACTCGGAATCCACTAAAACTATATTCACGCCCAACTTTGGTTGTACCATCCAGAAGCGATTTTGATATCTTGTTGCTCACTTCTTCCCATTGCGCTGCGGTGAACGCGGGACCAGGTTCTATACTGATAATCTTTTTGTCTTTGAAAATCAGGGCAACACGACACGACTGCCGTGCGAGAGGCAAATAGAGCTTGTTGGGACTGCCTGCTTCACTGTCATACTGGCCAGGACCACCGATGTATTCGTCGAGAAGGAGCCTCAGTTCATGAGAATCAAATGTCTTCCATCGTTCATCTAGGAGGTTCACGGCACAAGTATCCCTCAAATCGGCACCTTGTGGGAGGCGGAATCCCGCACGGAGCGCCGCCGCTTGTCGTAAATCTGCGTCGTAGTAATGTGCTTGTGGTCGAGCAATTCCTGAACGGACTCGATGGGTTCCTTTGAATCCAGCAGAAGAGTCGCTGTTGTTGCCCTGATGGAATGAGGCGAATAAATGCACTCTCGGGTTTTCTCGCCGCAGGGAAGCTCTTTCTCACGCGTCGCCTCGGGCAGACATTCTAGATAGCTCATCAGCAAGCGGTACATACTGCGCTGAGTCATGCGGCGCGCGGCCAGCGCATCGCCATGACGAGATACGCGGGGGCGGAAGAGGGGACCGCTTTCGATCCCGGCGGCCATGATGTTTTCGGCAATCGACTCTGCCGCCGAGAAGTGAATGCCCTTGGTTTTATAGCGGTTTCCTTTCAGATGGAAGCGCAGTGTCGCCTCATCGCCGTCCTGGTGAAAGTCCGAGACGTTAAGCTTGCAGCCGGTCTCGATGCGCGCGCCGGTATAAAGATAGAACTTCAGGATAGCGCGGTCGCGCAGTTCCAGCAGCGACTCGCCCGCCACCATGGAGAGGAGCTGGCGTGCGCGCGTTTCCGACAGGGCACGGGTTTCATAAACTGGATCGGAGGATTCGCGCGAGATGAACTGCGCGTGCGCGGGATTAGGCACAGTGATCGGCAGGCGCAATTCGGCGGCGGCACCGCTCAAGAACTTATAAAAAGAGGAGATGGACGAGATGCGCCGGTTGATGGTCTTGGGCGCACCGCCGTGTCTCACCATGTGCTCCTTGAAGGCTTGCACATCGAGGATCGAGGCGCGCAGCAGCTGCGCCGCATCTTGCGGCCAAGCCCAGCGACGAAATTCAACAAAGGCCATGACATCGCCGCGATACGCGCGGCGCGTGTGATGGGATTTGCGCCGGTTGACCCAGGCTTCGAAGATAGCTGCCACGGAATGAAAGAAGGTTTCAACGCGGGATTCGACTACAGGCGTGTGCGCTCCGGCGATCACTGGCGGCAATGCCGGTAGATTTTCCTGCCCAGGTAGCGCCAATGATTCCGGCATCCGCCCCGCCCAAGTTGCGTTCGTTAATCTGTCTGATAACAGAATTTATCGGACAGAACAACTGTGAAAAGAGAAGGGCGTTTGCGATGACCATCCAAGAGGATAAATTATGGCAAATCGCATGTAGGGAAAGGATGTCAGTGGGGCCGAGCTACGCTCTTCGCATTACTTTAGAATTGCACCGATGATCAGGAAAGCTCCTGCCAAGAGCGTGAACGCCCCTTTGATAATTCTCATCAATCTTCCGGTCTGTTCAATACCTTCCGTGAAAGGCCACGGAGAGTCTGTTGTCGAGAATTCATCAAATTCCTTTTTCCATCGCGACTTATCTCCTTCGCCATAGGCCACCCTCTTCCTGAGGGTTTCGCTGAGAATCCACGCACCCACAATGTTCGACGCGAGGGCGAGAATAACCATCAGCAGGGATGTCTTCGCCCACCCGTTCCCTAGTATGCCATTCATCGAACCGAACACTACCCAATTGGCCCCAATCAGCGCATAGCCCATCTGCAAGCTCGTCTCCGTCAACTTACCGCTCCAATGCTCAAACTCGCTGGTGACCTTCTTAAGCGCGTCCGAGGGCGAGGAATACAAGGTATCTGCGCCGCCATTCGTGTTATCAGGCTTCTTTGATTCAGGCATCTCGCGTCCGTCAGTGCCCAGGACCGGGCCCTCTCTTTTTGCTCGCCTTCTTGGCTGCGCGCTTCACATGCTGCTTCTTATGCGATGCCCCCTTCCCACCCTTCTTTGCAGCTTTTTTCGCACCTGATTTCTTCGGCATTGTCCATTCCCTCCATAGCTTGATATTTTGCCATAGAGGAACCGCGTGGTCGAACCTCTGGCGAGTTGGGTCTTCCATATTGGGTTACCAGCGAAATTTCTTACGGAATCGGCGTAACGCCTGGCAACCTCTCCGTATGCTTGGGCCATTGATTTGTTGGATAGGTGTTCCTAAAAGTTAAATAGCTTGAACCATTCTCCACTGTGACAGCTGCCGAAATCCATTCTTATTTCAACTGCGATGCAATTGGATCACAGACCTAAACGCCACACCTCTTTACTCTCATCATCCCCTTGCATGGTGACTTTTCCAGTGGGTCCCATGCCCATACCCCTCATCCTCTCCTTGGCTACTGCATCCGCGTGCCGGCCACAACCAAATCCGGCACGCTCAAAACCCTGAATCTACTTCTCGGTGCATCCTTCGGCTGATCGTTTGGCATTCCACTTTCGTTTCATCGCGAAGTATCGAGCTTCGTTCGGCTCCCCCTGTCAATCCCGCTTGTGCAGGTCCGCGCGGCGATAAACCAAATTCCACCGTGCTCCCTTCCGCGCCTGCTGCCGCGACTCCGCTTCGCTACGGGGATTGACAGCGCCCAACTCCGCTCATCCTCGCCTTTATGAAACGAAATTGTTTTTTATGCCCGTACCAGGGCCTAAATCCAGCCACTTTCAAGGCGAAGGAGAAACCACTGTGACTACCGATACCATGCGCGGATGGAATGAACTTCTAAAACAAGCCGTCGAGACTCCCGGACGAATCCTCGACGCTTACACCCACTTTCATAATTACAGCATCGGCAATGCT
>DATDGH010000113.1:0-2166 GCA_036522215.1 Candidatus Angelobacter sp.
GTTCCGTGTCATCCGCCGCTTCGTCTTGTGATTTGTCCCGATCGGACAGCAAGTGATCGAGTCCTCTGCGGGCTATCTCGTCATTCAAGACCTGTCGAGCCACACTGGTGAGCGAAGCCTCATCTTTCGCAATCTCCTGGATCTCGCCATCAGCCATGCGGGAGTAGACGTCCATCAGGCGGCGTCGTTCCCGCTCAGGATCGGTTGCCATTTGTACCTCCCTTAACTGCACGTACTTCGACGTATGGGTAAAAGAAGTATAAGGGGCGCAGCCCGCGAAACGTCACTAAATATATCGCGATAACACTGATGGATAGTAGAGCGTCCAGGGTTAAGGGGTGGAACGACGAGGCCAACACTCGGGCAGCAACACCCTCAATTTGTAAGCTGCTTGCCTCCACTGGTACCATTGAAAAGTGATTCACCTCCATTTCTCCCGCAAATATATTGTTTCGATTTTCGTCCTCTTGCTGGCCAGTTTGGGCGCAGGATTGCCTCCTGCCAATCTGGCGCCGGTGCCGGCCACTTCCGTGGACTCCATTAGTCCTGCGGAGCTGCGCACCCATCTGAAGTTTCTAACTTCTGAAGAGCTTGGTGGACGCTACACGCTTTCTCCGAATTTCGCCATTGTTGCGAGATACCTGGCCACCCAACTGGAGTCGTATGGATTTCAGGGCGCTGGAGATCATGGCGATTTTCTCCAGCATTTCACGGTCATCTCTACCAAGCCGGACATGGAAAAAACCTCTCTTTCCATTACCGACCAGGGCCAGACCACGAATTACAGTTTCGGCGATTTTTACACCTCGCCGGGTGGAGGCGATGGCAAAGTGGAAGGCCAGCTGGTTTTTGCCGGCGGCGGCATTTCTTCGCCATCCCAGCACCATGACGACTATGCCAACCTGGATGTGAAGGGGAAGATTGTTCTGCTGGCGAATATTACGCCAGAGGGAGTTGATGCGTCGCGGCTACAGCGCAACGAATCCGGCGAGAGGGCCGCAATCGCCCATGGCGCCGCCGGAGTGTTGCGTATTCCTCCGCAGCGGTTTATCGAGTTCATGAAGTCGCCGGGCTTCAAAGAGCGGTTTGGCAGTCGTGAAGACGTTCATCTTGCCCAGGGATCCGAGAATCATATGCCGGTGCTGGCGCTCTCACCGGCTCTCGCAGAAAAACTGCTTACTTCGATAGGGCTCAGCCTGAAGAAGGTGCAGGAAGCTGAGAGGGACCATACCGCCCTGGCGGTCAAGGTCACCACGATTTCTGTCAGCATGAATGTGGTTTATCAGCAGCGGCAGGTGATCACGCAGAATGTGGTTGGACGGCTGGAGGGGACTGATCCCCAATTGAAGAAGGAATATGTAATCTTCAGTGCCCATTACGATCATCTGCAAGCCAACGACAAGGGTGAGATCTATCCCGGCGCGGACGATGACGGTTCCGGAACAACTTCTGTGCTGGCCATTGCTCACGCCATGGCGCTTGATCGGCCCAAACGTTCGATTCTGGTGATGTTTCATGCTGGAGAGGAGCTCGGGCTGCTGGGTTCGGAATACAATACGGACTATGCACCGGCGGTTCCGCTGGACAATGTTCTGGCTGATCTCAACATTGACATGATCGGCCGATCCAAGCCGCCGGGAGATGAAGAGCGGCTTGATCTCCACCTCACCGACGCCAATACCATCTACCTTGTGGGATCAAATCGCATCAGCAAGGAACTGCACAAGATCAGCGAGCAGACCAACTCAGAATATGCAAGGCTGAAGCTGGACTATTACTACAACGATCCCAGCAACCCGGAGCGTATTTACTTCCGCTCCGACCACTGGAATTATGCCAAGCATGGGATTCCAGTGATTTTTTACTTTGACGGCACCCACGTGGACTACCACAAGCCCACAGACACCATCGACAAGATTGATTTTGACAAGATGACCCGCGTAGCGCGGCTGGTGTTTGAGACGGGCTGGCGCTTGGCCAACCTCGACCACCATCTGGCGAGAGATAGCAATTAGAGAAATCAAAGCAACGCCCGGCGGTAGTTAAAGTCCGGGGCTTGCACCCTACAGGGGTCTCCTGGAACTCGCTGTTCAATGCCCGTTTGAGCGGCCGATGATTTGCCGGCTGCCAGAGTCCGGCTGAGTTACCGCATCCGAAGGACCTTCC
>DATDGH010000114.1:0-3377 GCA_036522215.1 Candidatus Angelobacter sp.
AGAATTCAGGATGGGAAGGCGCGGTTTTTTGGCTTGAAGGTCCAAACCATGCCGGCTCACAAGGGCTAAAGGTGCTTCCTCCAAAATGAGTCCTTTAAACGATCATACCCGGCCAGATGTTTTTTGAACCGCGTTTAAAGCTCTTGGATAAATCTATCGGAAGAACAGTATAATATCCGAATAATCTATCCATGACGACCACCTCTTCACCAGCTTCGGTCGCCCGCGAGCTTTTCTCCAAGCACGGCGGTGTGCTACGTACCAGCAAAGCCATTCGCCTTGGCATTCATCCGCGTACGCTCTACGCACTGCGCGATACCGGCGAAATTGAAACCCTGGGCCGGGGGCTGTACCGTCTTGCTTCTGCGCCGCCGCTCACGGCTCCCGATTGGGTAAGCGTTGCTCTCCGCCTGCAACGAGCGGTCATTTGCCTTATTTCTGCACTGGCACACCACGGCCTTACTACCCAGATACCTCATGCGATTGACCTCGCGCTTCCCAGCCACTCACAAGTACCCCGGCTTGATGGCCTGCCAATCCGAGTCTTCTGGTTTTCAGGACCAGCGTACAGTGCTGGCGTTCAGGTGATCAATATTGATGGGATCCAGATCCGAATTTATTCGCCCGAGAAGACAATTGCGGATTGCTTCAAGTATCGAAATAAAGTAGGCCTCGACATTGCCGTTGAGGCACTCCGCAGCTATCGCGAACGGCACAAGAGGCCCAATCGCCGCGCACTCCTTTACTATGCCCAGGTCTGCCGGGTGGAGAAGATCATGCGCCCCTATCTGGAGGCGATTCTTTGAGCAAAGCCAATCTCGCTGCTTCAGTGAGGCAGCGCCTGTTGAATCAAGCCCGATCGCAAGAGCGTCCCTTCCAGGAACTCCTGCAGTATTACGCGATGGAACGATTCCTATATCGTCTGTCATGCTCAGACTACGCCAAGAAATTCATTCTCAAGGGAGCTCTTCTGCTGACAGCGTGGAGGGCGCCTCTGTCCCGTCCAACAGTGGACATTGATCTGATGGGCCAAACCAGCAATGAACTGGACAATATCCAGCTCATCGTAATTGAATGGTGCAAGACGGAAACCAAAGCGGACGGCCTTCAATTTGAGGCAGATTCCGTGACTGTGGCCCGGATCAAAGAGGGTGCGGACTATGAAGGCGTCCGGGTTCGATTTCATGCACTGCTGGCCGGCGCGCGGATCCCAATGCAGGTAGACATTGGTTTTGGTGATGTCATTGTCCCAGATCCCATCACGATTGAATATCCGACTTTGCTGGACTTCCCGCCGCCCCGCTTGATGGCGTATCCCAGGGAGGCTGTCATCGCTGAGAAGCTGCAAGCATTGACGGATCTGGGGCTGCTAAACAGTCGCCTAAAAGATTATTTCGACATGTGGCTTCTGTCGCAGCTATACGATTTCGAAGGTGCCTCACTGGTTGAGGCAATTCGCGCGACTTTCCGGCACCGCTCGACTGAGATTGAAGCTTTGCCAGCAGGTTTGACCGATGCTTTCGCCCTCGACCCAGCCAGGCAAAAACAGTGGCTGGCGTTTCTTCGCCGGAGCCGTTTCAAAACAGCGCCTGCGGAGTTGCAGAGCATCGTTCAAACAGTCCGCGAATTCTTGCAGCCGCCTTTGTCGGCAGCGGCATCCGGTACAGCTTTTGCAGCCACTTGGAGACGTGGAGACCGTTGGTCTTGAGTCACCATTGTGGTAGGCCGATCAGTACTTGGTCTAATTGGTCCAGGCGTTCTGCTCCAGGAGAACGGTTTTCATGTGCTAAGGTTTCTATGCGAAGATGTTGGAAAACGCCTCGATGAGGTTCTGGATGCGATTATCAGGGCATTGTCGTGTCGATGCATATCGCAGATGCGATGAGGGAGTTAGCCAGGATGGAACAATTTGACCGAATCACCAGCGACATTACCAGGATGAACGGCGAGCCATGCATTCGCAATCTTCGCCTCACGGTACGGCGAGTGCTTGAGGCGCTGGCCATTTATCCGGATCGGGCTGAACTGAAACGCGAATGCCCCGAACTCGAAGACGAAGATATTCGTCAGGCGCTCGCGTTCGCCGCTGCTTTAGTAGATGACCAAGTCCTGCCCCTACCGACGACGCGATGAGACTTTTGCTCGATCAAGGCCTCCCGCGTTCGACTGTTCCCTACCTCCAGAACTATGGAATCGAAGCAGTCCATGTGGGCGATCGGGGCTTAGCGACCGCAAGTGACTCGAAGATACTCACCTTTACAATTTCTTTCACGGCGGTAACACGGGTTCAAATCCGGTCGGGGACGCCAAGATAAAGCAGCAATTAGCAGTCAGCAGTTAGCATTCAGCGAAGCCAACCTCATGATTCCGGGGACTTGTCCCGCCTGATCGAGAATCTGTATCAGCGCCGCTCCAGAATCCGCGACCTCATTACGGACTTCAGGAAATCAACCCGCAATCCATTTCCAAACTGGAGAGACGTGCCGATGGTTTCCGTCCCCGCATATCCCGCCTAATTAGCAGCGCCGCGCTTTTGCGCGGCGCTCGCCCGCCCCGCTCGTGCAGAAGTGTCCAACCCCCAAAAAAATTTTCGAGGGGCGCTTCGCCGCGCCCTTTGTGCTCCCCTGGCGCAGAACTGCTCCGATCCTCTTGAATGTCTGATGAAATAATGGCAGGAGTCCATGAATGGAACAACTCAACTCGGAGTTTACGAGACATTTGAAGATGTCTTTGGCAGAAAGAGCACTTGGGACGAATTCGTTGCCGACATCCGGTCATTTAAGCAGCAATCCGTGCTGTGGGTATGCGCAACCATCGTAACCGGAATGCAGCTCTGGACGCGGATTGACTTGCAGCCTTTGGATGTTTACCGACAATTGCTTTCTTTGTTTTTCGATGCCAGCCTTCAAGGTCGCTTTATAGCGGGTTATTGGGCCGCTGACCCGAGAAGACTGCTGTTCCACCGGAGACAGGTCTTGCTTATTGCGAAACTAGCGATCTTGCATTGCTCTGGTGAAGGCATCGACGCGCGGGCCAACGCTCAGAGGTTTGGGCCGGTTTTGTTGAAGGCGAACGATCAATTCCACTATGGCTTACTCGCTGACCTAGCGAGTGCACAGCGACCGATCACCGAGCGCGAGGACTTCGCAAAAATACTTACGGAGATGGTGGCAGTAAGCGAGCATTCATCCCCCAATGTCTCTCACCTGATCACGCGCAGCCACCTCATGCTTACCCGTTTTGCCAATGAACTCCGTAGCGATCCAGATTTTGTCGACGTGGCAGCGGAGCATCAAAAGGCTACCGGCCTGACAATCGAAGAATTTGAGGCACTCATCTTTGGTGTTCACGCCAGGTTTGGGGAAGAACTGGTTAGA
>DATDGH010000115.1:0-3823 GCA_036522215.1 Candidatus Angelobacter sp.
GCACAGTCGTGATGTATGGAAAGCTACTGGCTGCCAGCTACTAGATGCTGGTAAGAGAAAAGCCAAAGCTAGTAGCCAGCAGCTAGAAGCCAGGAGCTTCTTATTGCACTGAAGAATTAATCGCGTTCTTTCTGACCTCACCAATCGTCAATAAGGGGTCCTTGGCTCCAGTGCGGGGCGCGATCCAGTTCTTTTCGCTGCCGATGATGTCCAGGAGCAACTTTTTGTCTTCCGCTGTCGGCAGCCAGCTATCCAGTTGCTGGCGGTACTCCTTCTCTTCCAACTCGACGCCCGTCTGCGGATGGAAGAATTGGCCCTTATAGCGGCCGATGTTGCGATTGAACTTGATGTGGGGGCAATAGATCTCTTCGCTTCCTGGCTTCTGGCCGGCGCTGATGCGCTTCACCAGTTGAACGCACTCATCACGATAGAGATTGCGGTTGTAGTCGTTCAGATTATCAAGATCAGGATCGGTCTGGTTCTTCAGTTCGTCGTAACGGCCCTTGATGCCCCACACATAGGCCCAGTGCGCGGAGGAAGAGTGGTCCGTTCCGAACAGATCATAGGAGCTGGATATCCATTTATTAAGGTACTTCTGCATTAGCCAATCGGGAACAACCCCCGCAGCGGTAATGCGCGCCAGTCCGGTGTTGCCTGTGCCCATATGGAAGGCCTCTTCGCGCAGCATGTAACTCATGGAGCGGCCGAGGGGAGCAAAAGCTGAGTACTTGAGCATCTGGAGTTGGAATTTGCCGTCGCGATCGACAAAATCGGTAAAGGCAAAGAAGTCGAGCCAGTTATCGATCTTTTCATTGAACGATCCCAGCAGGCGCTTGTTCTCGTACGCCTTGCGCTCCAGCATTTTCTGCGCTTCCACTTTGCCGGTGGCGCCGAAGTGCTCGATGAGCAGAGCGCACATCTGCCAGCCGTGGCGCATCTCCTCGATCATTACGCGGGTAAGGGCGGAGCGGTCCCAATCCGTGGGGGCAGTCTCAAACAGGTAACGCTGCTGCTCTACGCTGGCAAATTCCGTGTCGCCCTGGTAGACGATCAGGTTCATCAAGGCGTCACGCATGTTCTGCGTGGGCATCTGGCGGAGATTCTCCCATTTAGGACGGCCTTTGTAATAGCCAAAGGAAATCTCATCTGTCTCGATGGCGCCAAAGAGCGTATCGAACTTGAAGTTCTGGATATCATCATTGTTGACACCAATCTCTTCGCGCCAGGCCTTGAACAGGCCGACCCAATCACTGAATGTACCAATCTTCATTACTTTTCCAGGCATTAAAAACAAGCTCCCAGCTGCTAGCTACTGGCTGCTAGCCAGAATCAAATTAGGAGTCCAAAAAACCTCTACCCAGGTGACCAGGACCAACGGCAGAGCCCAGGTTCTTTTGCCTTTAGCTAGTAGCCAGCAGCTAGTAGCTAGAAGCTTTCTACAAATTCATCCACACGGACTTCAATTCCGTATAGTGCTCAATTGCGTGCATTCCCAATTCCCTTCCGAAGCCGCTTTGCTTGTAGCCGCCGAAGGGCAGGGCAGCATCCATGACTCCGTAGGTATTGATCCACACAGTTCCCGCCTTCAATCGGCGGGAGAGCTGATGGGCCTTCTTAACGTCATTGGTCCAGATGGCAGCGGCCAGACCGTAAACATTCCTATTGGCCAGCTCAGCGACCTGTTCGATGTCGTCGAAACTCAGGGCGGCCAGCACCGGGCCAAAGATCTCTTCCTGGGCGATCTTCATGTCATTTTTCACCCCGCCGAAGATGGTGGGCTCAATGAAGTAGCCGTGATCGCCATTGACAGAAGCGCGTTTGCCTCCGGCCAGGAGCGTAGCGCCTTCGCTCTTCCCGGCTTCAATGTAGCCCAGCACGGTGTTCATCTGTTTTTCGCTGACGATGGCTCCCAGGCGGGTTTTAGGATCCAGCGGATCGCCCAGCTTGAGCTTCTTGCTGTATTCCACCAGCTTGGTGAGAAATTCGTCCTCGACTTTTTTCTCTACGAACAGCCGCGATCCGGCGCAGCAGACTTCACCCTTGCCGTAAAAGATTCCGTTGATCGCGCCTTTAACGGCGGCGTCCATGGCGGAATCGGCGAACACGATGTTGGGCGACTTGCCGCCCAGTTCGAGTGTGACCCGCTTGAGCGAATCAGCAGCGTTGCGCATGATCTCTTTGCCCACTGACGTGGAGCCGGTGAACGCCACTTTGTCTACACCAGCATGGCGAACCAGCGCCGCGCCCGTTTCCGGCCCGCCGGTCACGATGTTCAGCACACCCGGAGGCAATCCTGCTTCCAGGGCAAGTTCACCAAAGCGCAATGCTGTAAGCGGCGTCTGCTCTGCCGGCTTTAGCACCACTGTATTGCCGCAGGCCAGCGCCGGACCGAGCTTCCAACTCGCCAGCAGCAACGGGAAGTTCCAGGCAACAATTGCGCCTACCACACCCACCGGCTCGCGCAGGGTATAGGTGAAAGCATTGTTGAAAGTATTGACGGTCTCGCCGTGGATTTTGGTGGCCCAGCCGGCGTAGTAGCGAAATACATCCGCCACCATGGGCATGTCTACATAGCGGGACTCGAAGATAGGTTTGCCGTTATCCAAGGTTTCCAGCTCGGCCAGTTCGTCGATATGTTTCTCAACGGCGTCGGCAATGCGCCACAGTACCTTGCCGCGCTCGCTGGCAGACATCTTGCGCCACGGACCCGCTGCATCATCAAATGCCTTGCGCGCCGCAGCGACTGCACGGTCTACATCCTTTTCATTAGCATCGGATACCGTAGTCAACACTTCGCCGGTAGCAGGATTTCCGGTTTCAAAAGCCTTGCCCGAACCTTCTACCCACTGCCCGCCAATCAATAACTTACCGGGAGAGATTTTTGCCTTGGTAGCTGAAATCATGAACAAGCTCCTAGCTTCTGGCTGCAAGCTTTTAGCTGCGGCGCACAACGACTGCGCCGCCAAATATAAATACATAGATCTCTTAGCCTTTGGCCGTACAGCGAGGCCCAGGGTTTACGAGTTAGCACTGCCACCGGTTAAACCGGATTGAAAAATCTGTGACTCTCTAGCGAACGACAGACCAAGGTCGTAAGCTACGCGAGGCAGCATGGAAGACCATAGAGATCCCTCGCTACGCTCG
The DNA here is from genome assembly GCA_036522215.1 of Candidatus Angelobacter sp. GTDB lineage: Bacteria > Acidobacteriota > Terriglobia > Terriglobales > Acidobacteriaceae > Angelobacter. The sequence continues at coordinate 3,145 of DATDGH010000115.1, forward strand.
GGATAAACTGCATCGCAAGTCACAGCTATCTTGCCCTGAACGTTGCCGGGCGCTTCTCCACATAAGCACTCAAGCCTTCCTTGGCGTCTTCACTGGCGAATAGGCGCTGCTGCAATTCGCGCTCTACGGCCAACGCGGACTCCATCGGAATCTCCCAGCCAGTCTGCACCGAGCGCTTGATGTTGCCTACGGCCTTCGCAGCCTTGTTTGGCGGCGTAAACTGGCGGGCGTACTCGAGCACATTTTCCTTGAAGTTCTCGCGCTCATAAATGTCATTGATGATGCCCATCTCCTTGGCCTCTTCAAAGGTGAAGGTGTTACCGGTCACCATGAGTTCGATAGCCTTGCTCTTCCCAACGATGCGGCTCAGGCGTTGCGTGCCCCCGGTTCCCGGAAGAACACCCAGGTTGATCTCCGGCAGGCCGATCTTTCCCGCGTCGCGCCGGGCAATGCGCAGATCGCAAGCCATGGCAATCTCCAAACCTCCACCCACACAGTGGCCGTTGATGGCTGCGATCACCAGCTTAGGAGTGTGCTCCAGGCGCAGCAGGGTTTCATTGGCATGGAGGCAGAAATAATATTTGAACGTTGGGTCAACTGTGGCCAGCATCTTGATGTTGGCACCGGCGGAGAAAAATTTATCGCCTGCGCCCGTTAGCACCATCACGTAGACGTCATT
>DATDGH010000116.1:0-2201 GCA_036522215.1 Candidatus Angelobacter sp.
ATTTTTCTAATTATTGCAGTAATGATTGGTTTCATTGCCTGGAAGCGTCGATTATAACAGAGCCATTGCGCAGCTCCTCGATAGCTAGAACGCCCGAGGTACGGTATTCTTGCAAGAGAAAGCCTGAAAAATGTCTGAAGACTTCTTGTTCCGGCTCAAGCAGGGCCCCATTCTTTGCGATGGCGCCATGGGCACCCTTCTGTACGCCAAGGGCGTTTTCATCAACAAATGTTATGACGAGCTGAACCTGACGCAGCCGGATCTAGTTCGGGGCATCCATAACGATTACCTGAACGCCGGTGCGGATGTGATTGAAACCAATACGTTCGGCGGCAATTCTTTTCGTCTGGACCGCCACGGATTGCGGAACAAGGTGCGTGAAGTCAACCTGGAAGGGGCGCGACTGGCGCGGGAAGGCGCAGACGCATTCAACTTAAAAAAGGCAGGCTCAGTCCTGGTGGGGGCGTCAGTAGGGCCACTGGGCATTCGCATCGAGCCCCTGGGTAAGACCTCGCGCGAAGAAGCGCGAGAGTCCTTCCGCGAACAGATTGCGGCACTGGTGGAAGGCGGGGTTGATCTTATCATCCTGGAAACTTTCGGGTATCTGGAAGAGCTGCACCAGGCAGTGCTGGCGGCCCGGGAGGCAGCGCCACAACTGCCGTTAGTGGCCCAGGCCACGATGGACGAAGAGGGCAATTGCCTGGACGGCGCCAGCGCAGAAACGTTCGCGGCGAAAGTTACGGACTGGGGAGCGGACGTGATCGGCTGCAATTGCAGCGTGGGACCGGTGGCCATGCTGGAGGCCGTAGAACGGGTTCGGCGCTTGACCGACCGGCCACTGGCGGCGCAGCCGAATGCAGGCATTCCGCGGAGCATTGAGGGCCGCAACATCTATCTCTGCTCCCCGGAATACATGGCGAGCTACGCGCGCAAGTTCGTGAATGCCGGCGTCAATCTGGTAGGCGGCTGCTGCGGCACCACGCCGGACCATATCAAGGCCATGAAGTCGGCGTTGCGCATCAGCGACGTCAAACGCAAGACCGGAAGATTTCAAGTGGTCAGCGAGCGCAAGGCGGAGTCCGCCGTCAATGCCGCTCCTTTGGCCCAGCGCTCCAAATTGGGACGCAAGCTGGCCATGGGCGAGTTCGTGACCCTGGTGGAGATCGTTCCGCCTAAGGGCGTGGATTTTCAGAAGGAAATTGATGGCGCACGCTACCTGATGAATTCAGGAATTGACGCCATCAACATTCCGGACAGCCCCAGGGCCTCCGCCCGCCTGAGCAATATGGCGCTATGCATCCTGATCCAGCAGCAGGCAGGCATTGAGACCGTATTGCATTTTTCCTGCCGGGACCGGAACGTCCTCAGTATGCAATCTGACCTGCTCGGCGCGTTCAGCACCGGCATCCGGAACCTGATCTGCATTACCGGCGATCCACCCAAGATGGGAGACTATCCCGATGCAACCGCAGTCTTTGACGTGGATGCCATTGGACTGGTCAATATTGTGCGCAACCTGAACCGAGGCCTGGATATTGGCGACAATCCTATCGGCAAAGGCACAGGATTCGTGATTGGCGTAGGCGCGAATCCAGGGCTGGTCAACATTGATGAAGAGGTCCGCCGCTTTGAGTACAAGGTTGAAGCCGGCGCGGACTATGCGGTCACACAGCCGGTATTCGATATCGGGCTGCTGGAGACTTTTCTGCGCCGGATCGAGCACTGCCGCGTTCCTGTGCTGGCGGGAATCTGGCCGCTGGTAAGCGTGCGCAATGCAGAATTCATGAAGAACGAGCTGCGGGTTTCCGTTCCGGATGCAATCGTAGAGCGGATGGCCCGTGCTGCCAATGCAGAGGCTGCACGAGCTGAAGGCATTCAAATCGCGCGTGAGATGCTGAACCAGGTTCGTCCGCTGGTGCAGGGAGCGCAGGTTTCTGCTCCAATGGGGCGTTATTCCTCAGCCATCCGCGTGCTGGAACTTGAGGGACCCATGGCGGTTGTGCCAGTGACTACGGGAGTCTAGGTTTCATTGCGATGCCAAGAGCGTGGTTCCCACAAAGAATTTAGTAATTGGGTAATTTCAGTAGTGTCCGGTTAAGGATTGCATTGATGATTGTAAGTTGTTGTTTCGGATAGAGAAAAATGATTTTGGGCGTGGTTTCGACTTGAATGACAAGGAAGACTTTGGGCACTGTCTCGGA
>DATDGH010000117.1:0-2545 GCA_036522215.1 Candidatus Angelobacter sp.
TATCGTCCGCCTAAAGGCCCGCGATTCCGCCGCGGCGGTAATCGCTAGACGCTGATACTGCCAGTGGATCAGTTTCATGGAAACTGATCCACTACCTGTTTGTGAACTGGAATGATGAGAGCGAGCAAGAATGGCGACTCTAAACTTTCGCTTCTCTGTGCCGATGAACGATACGGAGGAGTGTGTGGAACCGTGTGGTCATTGTATAGAGCAGCTCTCGTCATTTTGGTTCTCGCCTTTGTAGCAAATCCCCTACCGGCAGCCGCCCAGGGCGCAACCATGCAATTGCTGCCTGTTCCTGGTGGTCTGACGGGAATCCAGGTCGGGAACAATTACTTCGCGTCGTTTGGCACCATGAACGCGCTGGGCATCGGCACTCCGGGCGCCGGGCTCACGGTGGCGCCTCTCAGCAACGGCGCTCTTTACTTTAGCGAGTATCAAATCCAAATTGCCGGACTGCCGGGGCCCCACAAGGCCGGCGTTACTGCTTTTGTCAGCACCAATTTTGTGCATCCTGCGGCAGAAATTCTTCAGAACTGTCCCAGCACCGCCACCTGTACTTCATCTGGCAGCTACTCCGCTATGTCTACCATTGCGGCAGCGCCCACGGATGTGGTCCCTGCTCCCGGCGTCGGAAATATTACGGTAACCGTCGGAATTGGCATTTTTTTGCCGGATAACAATGGTGGAAGTGCCTATACCGGAAATGATACGGTGGCGTTTACCCTAACGCTAACGGATCTCAACAACAACAAAGTACAGCAGACCGCCACTGTTTTCTTCAACACTCCGGCTGAAACCGTTCAGGATGCGGTGCGACTCACCTTAAGCACTGCCGCTGGTGGACTCACTGTCACACCTGCCGCCGACTATTCCATGAACTTTGGCAATGTGAATGGTCTTGGCATCGGGCCAGCGGCTGGATTGACAACGGTCTCCGTCGCCGGCGGCACAGTTTATTCCACTCCCTACCTGCTCAATCCGGTATTTACGGATTTCAGCTCAACCACGGCGACCATCAAAGTCGCGCTCACTACAAACTTCGCACATCCGGCAATTCTGCAGCTCGACGATTCCGGCAGCAGCGGGGGCCCCTTTACGCAAATCACCGTGGCTCCTCTCCAGATAACGAACGCGGCTGCGGATCGCTCCTCAATCACCCGCTTTCTAGGCCTGTTTGTCTCTAAGGCCAACGGGGCCGGTGTTTTTACCGGCTCGGATACGGCGACCCTGACTTTCACCATGACGGTGCCTTAATGAAGATGAAAAAGCACATTCTATTGACGTCGTTAGCTTTGTTTGCGATTGCCTGCTGGCCGCTCCGTGCGGCAGCCCAGTCCCTTGGTCTTGCGCCGGGTGAGGTACGAGAGAAATTTAAACCCGGCGTACCTTTTGAAATTGATCTGGCCACCAGCAATGACGGCTCATCTCCCGTGGAGATGAGCGTGGAGATCGCCGACTTCTGGTACAACGAGAAGAACGAAAAAGTCTTTCCCGCTCCCGGAACGGCGCCACGCTCTGCTGCCAACTGGATCCAGTTTGTTCCCGAACGCTTTGAAGTTCCTGCGCACGGTGCGCAGAAAATGAAAGCCATCATAACTCCGCCCTCCGATGCCAAAGGCGGATATTACGCGGTGCTCTTTGTCCAGTCCAAGCCGCAGCTTTCTTTCACCAAATCGAGTGGACAGGGCGTCTTCACCAACATGCGCCTGGGCTGCCTGGTGCTGCTGGATGCCGATAAGACTGAGGATTTCAAAATTGAAGTAAGCAACGTGAAGATGGTTCCGCCCTCGGCCACGCAACGGCTCGATCTGAGTTTTGACTTTCTCAATGCCAGCAACACCCATGTTTTCCCGGTGGCGCGACTGGCGGTCCTGGATGGGGAGAAGAAGCTGGTGGCCAAAGCACAGACAGAAGAGAAACGGTTCCTGCCTGGCCAGAAGGATTCCATGCATGTGACCTGGGCGGGAAGCCTGCCCTCCGGTAATTACACCGCTGTGCTGAGTGTGGCTTACGGCGAAGACCAAGTGGCCACGCAACAAATGCCTTTCAGTGTGGGCCCTTGATCGTTGGGCAATTGGGCAATTTGGTAATCAGGTAATTGAAGATCAAAGACAAAATCGGGGCCGGGCGTTCTAGATGGCCAATTCAGCGCGGGACAGTGACCCTGGTGGTCATGTTGTTTCTTCTCGCCTTCTGTGTGCCTGCGTGCGCTCAAAGCGGCGATGCGCAGGCTCCTCCTTCGCTGGTGGAGATTTATTGGCAGTCTTCCAAAACTGTTTCCGCATCGGGAATTACCAACCTGATCATTCTCGATCCCGATATTGCCAAAGCGGAGGTGGCGTACGATTCGATCCAGTTCTTCGGCCTGGGCCGGGGAGAGACGGTGGCCCTGGGTTATAGAAACGGGCAACCGGTCAGCATCCGCATACGTGTTATTCCGCGCCCGCCCATCATCCTCTCGCCCGCCGCGCTGCGCCGCCAATCTGAGATGGCCCAAGGCATGATTGGTTCGAGCGTGCAGATTTTCAATGGCCTGGGAACC
>DATDGH010000118.1:0-2598 GCA_036522215.1 Candidatus Angelobacter sp.
GCTGAGGTTGCTCGGAGGGCAAAGACCGAAGGACATCCCCAAGGTAAAAAGCGTAAACACCTACATGTTCGATTGGCGAGCCCTGAAGCGTTGGGGCTTGAAGGAAGGAAATCTTCCTCCTTATAGTATCGTGCTGAACCGGCAGCTCACGTTGTGGGAGTCCTCCAAGCGGTACATCATTGGCAGCATTGCTCTGATCCTCCTACAAACGCTGCTCATTCTGGGGCTGCTCTGGGAGCGGAAGAGAAGAGCAAAAAGCGAAGAGTATAGCAGGCAGCTTGTGCTTCGTTCTCCGGTCGCGATGGTGGTGACTCGTGGACACGGGAACACCTACGAACTAGTCAACCACAAGTTCACCGAACTCTTCGGCTACACGATTGAAGACGTGCCAGACGAAGCCAGTTGGTGGACTCTTGCCCATCCAGGCGAAGAGTACCAGGAATCTATCAAAGCAGAATGGCGACAACGCGTGCAACGAGCCTCAATCGAACAAGAGGACATCGACCCGCTGGAGGCGAGTGTTCGCTGCAAAGATGGCTCGATCCGGCACATAGGATTTCACTTTGCCTCTTTAGGGGATAAGAGTCTTGTTAGTTTTGTGGATTTAACGGATCGCGAGCGGGCGGAGGTTCAGCTGCGAGAGAGCGAGGAACGTTTTCGCCGGGTCGCCAATAGTGCACCGGTGCTGATTTGGATGTCGGGTCCGGATAAACTGTGCACTTACTTCAACGAGCCCTGGCTGGAGTTTACCGGTCGCAGCCTGAACTCGGAGTTGGGAAAGGGCTGGACAGAAGCGGTTCATACGGAAGACTTGAAGCGTTGCTTAGACACCTATGCAGGCGCATTCGATAAGCGTGAATCTTTCGAGATGCACTATCGACTCCGGCGCAATGATGGAGAATACCGCTGGATGTCCGATCGGGGTGTGCCGAGATTCAATCGTGACGGCTCGTTTGCAGGGTATATAGGCTCCTGCATCGATGTCACCGAGCGCAAGGTGGCAGAAGATGCCCTCATGAGTTTGAGCGGGCGGTTGATCGAAGCGCAAGAGGAGGAACGTAAGCGAATCGCCCGCGAGCTCCATGACGACTACAGCCAACGGGTGGCGATCCTGGCCATCGACATGGACAAATTAGCCGAAAATATGGGGGATTCTTCAATCGAGGCCCGCCAGCCGCTGCACGACTTCCTCAATCGTGTCAGCGAGCTCGGTGCTGATCTGCACTCCTTATCGCACAGCTTGCACTCTTCCACACTAGAGAATCTAGGACTGGTTGCGGGCGTGAGGGCCTTTTGCAAGGAATTCGCGGTGCAACAACGGATACAGGTAGATTTTACGCACGAGAATATTCCGAGTGGCATTTCGGGAGATGCGACGCTCTGTATTTTTCGCATTGCTCAGGAGGCACTGCGGAATATGAAAAGGCACAGCGGTGCAAACAGCGCAGCGGTCCGGCTTGAATGGATCGGCGAGAAGCTCCACCTGTCGGTTTCTGATCAGGGAACGGGTTTCGAACCGAACAAGCACTCAGTGAACCGGGGGATCGGTATTCAGAGCATGGAGGAACGCTTGCGAGTGCTTGGTGGGCATCTGGAAATCGACTCACACCACTTGGGTGGGACTAAGATCCACGCATGGCTACCATTCAAGATCGCTCGTCGCGATGCCAGTTAGTGTGAGGAAGGCACGGCTTGCCTACACTTGCAGACGGTTCGGCACCGATTCGGCAGTCATCATATTTACATCCACAGAAATCATGGTCAGACAGACTGGAACTGATAAATTGCTTGCCCTGAAGAACGGCCTCCACAGCGGGCAATAGTTTGCTTCCAGCATCAGACTTGACGACATAGCCGCCCGCACCGGTGTGCAAGGCTGCTTCTATGATGTCCAAAGAGCGATTTTCACTAAGGAAAAGGATTTTCGACTTCGGGGAGCGCTCCCGGATGCGGCGAGCGACCTCAATTCCATTCAGTGTCGGAAGGCCGATGTCCAGCAAGATCAAGTCCGGTTGTAGTTCTTCCGCTTTGCGGACCGCTTCAAGTCCATCCGAGGCCTCGCCGATGGTCTGTAATTCCGGCTGTTGCTCAATGGTCAACACGACAATGCGTCGAAACGGCTCATAGTCATCTACCACGAAAACGCGGATTGGATGTTTTGCCATGTAGTCTCGCCTAATCTCATTGAACCCGAATTGATGAAATAAGTTGCTGAATCCATTGTCAAAATGTTCCCACACCGGAGTAGTTCTTTCATTGCGCAAAAGCAATCTTGAACTCGGCTCCGAATCAGATGCGGTTATTCGCTGAATAGCTGCTCACAATCTAACCCTTTGCAATGTGACCTGGAATAGCTCTTTCGGGCTACTGGCACGGGATACGTTCGAAGCAGACTTGAACCGACTTCCCTGGCGTGAGCGTCAGACGGGGTAGGCCAAACTCCCGGTCAAATGCTGAACCGGAAACCGGATTGATCGACCGAGTAAAGCGAATAAGGGATTTCCCTAGTTGCCGAAGCCGGTTCAGAAGCCTAGAAAAACAGTAGGCGACGTGACTTGGAGGCCAGCAGTTTCATATGACTGACGTCTCGCCGCAAAG
>DATDGH010000119.1:0-20337 GCA_036522215.1 Candidatus Angelobacter sp.
GAATCCCAGAATGCAAGTCCGTGCTCTGGACTACATTGTCAGCCTCACCGACAACGGTCCGCAGCACTATTTGAGCCCGTTTTCTGTTTCTGATTCGGTTGAACTGCGCGGCGCGGCGCTGACCTTAAAGCGGGGTGACAATCAGTACACGTTTTTCGGTGGAACCACAATTCCATTTTTCTATCTGACGCTGGGTTCCACGCGCGATATAGGTGGCTTCTCGCTGGTACATAAGCAGTCTAAAGAGCTGAGTTTTTTCGCCACTACCAGCTATATCAATACCCCCACAAATTTTCTGGGCTTCAGCGGGCAACGGCAAAACGACTATATGCAGACCGGAGGACTGATCTACCAGCCGGATAGCAAGTGGACGTTTCAGGGAACGGGTGGAGCGAGCAACCATGGCGGCCTGGGAAGGGCGGAGGTCGATTACATCACCCCGACGCTGACTTTTTTTGGCGCGGGATCGGTTTCTTCGCCGCTGTTTCCGCTGAACCAGGTGTTTTCCCTGTTTTCCAGCACAACCTCCATCAAGAGCGGCCTGACGTTGAAATCCTCAGAGCGTTTCACCGAATCCGTCTATTACCAGCACGCGATGAACCAGGCCATCAACAACCTGCTGCATGCAGGCAGCTCCGACTACCTGACGCCATCCCTTGCATGGAAGCTGAATCACAATCAGGATTTGAATCTCAGTTACACCTTCAGCCGCAACACTGGCGGCTTTGCCAATCAGACTTCTACCGGCAACCGCGTTGACGGCATCTGGCGGTATCTGTTCACGCCGCGGTTCTCCAACACGGCGGAGGTGATTGTGGGATCGTTGCAGGACCCTTTGCAGTTGAATTCGGAAGATGAGCTGGTGTTGCGCGATGGGTTGGTCTTCCCGGTGAAGGGCGGCACTATGCAGGTCCAATTCCAGCACGACCGCCGCAACCCGTCGCTGGCGGAGAAACTGAATTCGGAATTGAATTTGCTATCGCCTGCGCTCCAGAACCTGTTTCTGTCGGACCCGGTTGCCTTTGTGAACTCCGGCAATGTTCCCCCGGAGGTCAAGGCGCTGCTGGACGCGGAGGTACCCATCAACACCTCGATTGCCGTGAATGGACAGTTCCGCCTGGGGAACAAATTGAGCTTGGCGCCAAATTTCACGGTGGCGCGGTCTAACTCCGGCAAAACGCAGTCGTGGACCCCATATGTGGGATATTCGCTGATGTACCAGGTGACGCGCACGCTGACGTTGAATTCCGGACTCAGCAATGTGTGGGTGTTCAACAACTCCCTGGCGCCACAGCGCACCACCATCTTCTTTTTCGGATTCAACAAAACCTTCAGCGCGCTGCCCATCTCCTCGGCTGCGGCCTTCCTGCCTGGTCTTCATGGCGGACACATGATTATGGGCCGGGTCTTTCGTGACAACAATTTCAATGGTTTGTACAACGAAGGCGAAAGCGGTCTGCCTGGAATCAGAGTCGAGCTCGACCACGGCGAAGTTGCCGTTACCGATGAGCTGGGCAGATATCGCTTTACCGGCGTAGGCGGAGGAGAACATCACGTCACGCTGAATCTCACCCAGTTCCCCGGCCCGGTGCGCATGACCACCCACAATGAGGTCGAGCTGGACATGATCCGGGAGAAGACAGCAATTGTTGATTTTGGCGTGGTGGATTTTGCCCGGCTGATGGGAAACATCTTTAACGATCTGCGCTTTGAAGGAAAGAAGCAGCCCGATTCACGCGGCCTGGGCAACGTTCATCTGATTCTGGATGACGGCCGCCATATCACACGAACAATTATTGCCGATCCCAGCGGTGGCTTTGAAACTCACGACATACTGCCGGGAGATTACAAGCTGAGCATAGATGCCAGTACTTTGCCGGCCAATTATGTCCTGCCTAAAAATTCATTTGTCGTACGCATTCCGCCGGTGACAACCGTGGTGCAGGACATACCGGCGCGCGCGTTACGATCCATTTCCGGCCGCGTCTTCCTGAAAGTGCTGGCAGATTCCAATGCTCAAGCAACAGACTCCGGCAAGCTGAAAATTGGAGGTGTGCCCCAGTCTGGCGTGCATACACAGCGGGGTGGGCAAGGAAGCCACATAGGAGCTCAGGGCCCCGGCGGCCAGGGCCAGGGAGGTGGCGGAGATTACAACCTGGTGCCCTTGGCGGGAGTTCAGCTCAGTGCCGGCTTTGGAATAGCAATCTCGGATGAAAATGGCAACTTCCTGCTGCGTGATTTGCCGGCGGGTGACTTGTCGGTTGCAGTGGTGCCGGTCAAGCCTGTGCCGCCGGATATGAAGGTGCCAAGCGGGATAGTTCACATGCCTCCAGAGCCGATTGAGGTGCAGGGAGCAACCATCGTCATCAGCAATGCTGACCTGGTTCCTTATCTTGTGGGCAAGACTGCTGATCAGGTTCGGGATGTGGCGCTGCATGGGCCAATTCCGGCATCTACGCAACCGGCCAAAGCTCCTCAGCCCGCCCCTGTCGGCCGGAACGCCGAGGAGAGCAGAGCTGCTGACGTTAAGGAATCTGCCCAGCCCCCTGACTCCGTCCCTCCGATCCCCGCAATTCCAGCGCCGGTTGGCGCGTCGGGCAACGATCAAAGTGCAGGTTCGTCTGGACCATCAACTCAGGCCTCGAAGCTGTCTGCGGCCAGTACACCTTCCGGTGAAGCTGCAATTCCACACGCCACGCTCATTGTGCGATCGCTTCAGTCAACCGATTCAGGAGCTGCTGTCGAGGCTGGGAATCAACCCAACTCAGGGGACTCTCCGGCTTTGTCCGCAGTTTCGAAGCGCCCACCCAAGTCCCCGCTCACCTTTACCAACGCCGATTTTATCCATAGCGATGGCGCAACAGGGATTCTGCTGCGGCCCCTCTCCGGCGAAACAGACAAGCAGCCGCCACAAGAAAAAGATAAGGAACAACCGCAAGAAACAGATAAGGAACCGCCGAAATGAGCTCTTCGTGGTGATCTCGCGCTGCTGAGTAAGCTGCGGCCCCTGCGTCAGCGGGGCACAATAGTAAGAGTTTTCAGAATGGCCCCTCGTCCTCCGGCAGTTCCGTCTGACAGCGGCCGAGTCTCTTCAATGGTCTCGACATTGGATTTCGCCGTGGAGATGTTGTAGTTCACGGCGTTCAGCAGCGGCCGGTTAGGCTCTGGTGGCGGTGGCGGCGCTATCAAGGTTGGAACAATATTTATCCTGATATGCAACGCTGCCTGAGCACTGTTGCTCCTGCCTGCGCCATTCTGGGCAAGAGCAGGCATGCTGGTGAGAATGGAGAAGAGCGCGAGGGCCACTGCGGCTTGCAGCAGCCGGCGAACCAGCATTGAGGGCCGCGCAGTAGTACGAAAATACTCAACCATACATTTGTCCTGCTGTGCTCTTGTTCTTGCCGGCACACGGGGGTTATCGGACATTCAGGGTCAATAGTTGAGGTCCTGGTAGACCAAAATCAAGCGTTGGTAACCATACGCCTGTGGAGCTTCAGAGACAACCTGAAAGTTCTTACAGTTTGGATGCAAGAGTTTGCACCAGCAGTTAGGGCCGCTATAGCTGTTCCACAGAAGTTGTATCCTGCAGAAAGAATGCTATACCGTTTTAGCTAATAATGTGCCGAAAAGACTTGTATCAGGTCACGAGTTTCACAGGTTGCGGAAAAATGCACTTTGCGCAGCAAGATTTGTATCAGGGCATGACTTTCAGTCGTGCCGAGCGGACCTTTAGTCCGCGTTAATAGCTTTGAAAATAAATCACTTCCTTGCTGCCGCAGGCCGGCGCGTATCCCGCAAAGCGGGAGGAGCGCTCTTAAACAAATGGTTTTGACTTTTTCCGCAGCCTGTTTCACTCGTGCCGGAGCAGGCTTCAGCCTGCGGTAAAGAGCAGCAAACGAACCAAATTCCGCTCTGCCCCGCAAGGCGGGGCCTGCGCGTAGCTCCCGGTGTTGGAGCGGAGCGCATTAAACGAATCGGCACACTATTTCTAAAACCGGTCTAATCGTAGAGACGGTGCACTGCACCGTCTCCGGCGCGAAGCGCCGCAGGATACACCAACTCTGGATTTGCTTTAGGCTTCGTTGCTTCTGCAAAGAGATGGCAAGTCGGCGGTTGATGCTGGCCTCCGGGAGGAGGAGTGCCGGGACTTCAGCGAATTATTTTTACCGGCTTCTTCGGAGATGGCGGTGGTGGCGGCGGTGGTGGAGGAGGCGGTGGCGCCTGCGTCAGCGGCGACGGAGGCGTGGGTGCTGAAGATTCTGGCTCCTTGTAGTTTTCCGCGTTACGCTTTTTTGCTTCTATTGTCTTGCTGAACCATTCATCGGCCTGCTGCAGGTCGCTGGATTGAGCAGATTTGTTGTTGCATTCAATATCTGCGCGTTCGCGATAGAGCAGATTCAGGTAGGCCATGGCATCGTCATAGTCTGGCCGCAATTCAACCGCGTGCTTCATCATCTGAATGCCTTCTTCAACCAGGGGCAGGTTCTCCGTTCTCAATTTCGCGCAAAAAGGCTGGGTGATAGATGGAGGGCGATTAATGGACAAACCCCGCTTGCTGCGTTCGTCTGCGCGTCGCTTGTAGGCCTGAATCCAGTCAAGCACGCCAAGGGTGTAGATCGTCTTAGGATCGTTCGGATCGGCCTGACTGGCCTGATGATAGTAAGACTTGGCTTCCTCGAACCTTCTGGTTTCAAATTCAAGAAAGCCCAGCCATTCGAGGACGGTGAGGTTTTGAGGTTCCAGCGCCAGCACTTGCTTATAAATCTCAATCGCTTCATCGGCGACCTGCAGATTGCCTGGTGTAGAGACACCGGGAACGTACATCTCTGCCAGGGCCGTCGCCAGACATAAAGCGGCAGTCCGGGATTGTGGGTCTAACTCTCTTGCCTGCCTGAAATGTTCGACCGCTGACTCGTACTGGAACTGTTGATAAGCTTCAATCCCCTTATCGAGCTGATCCTTGGCTCGCTCCGAAGCGGTTTGGGGCGTGGCCAGACCGGAAGCCAGTAGGACCAATAAGGCCAGGGGCAACAACGCTTTATATTTCATTGATGTCTCAGTAGAGATTACACCTTCCTTAGATACCAGGGAGTTTCAAGCTGTTTCCAGAAGTTCCAGCACCGTCCGCCGCAAGGGGCGCATCAGCGGAAGGCCGGCGAGTCGAATCAAATTCACAACCAGACCCAGACTCTTTTCCATCAAGAGCTGCGTCCTTGCCTGGTGTGGCGAGCGATCGTAAATCCAGAAGAGAATTAATGCCATCTGGTAGAGCCACAGCAGATACGGCAGGTGCGGCTTCAGGTCGGCAGTAACTCTGGTGTCGCTGCCTTCCAGTGCGATTTTCAGGTGCTCCATGGCGCGTTCGCGGATGGGCCGCGTCTCATCGCTGAAGGGCGAAAGAGGATCTTTACTGTCCGGGGCGTGTCGAAAGAGGGCATCGCAGAACTTGCGATTCGGCGTCAACGACTCCAGCCGCTTTTCCAGGACGCACCGCAGACGGTCCTTCAACTTACGCTGGCCCTGCATGGCCTCAAGGATGGCATCGTCATTGCTCTGCTGCACCTCGCGATAGAAATCCAGAACAATGGCTTCCTTGGAGGTGAAGTAATAGTAAGCTGCGCCCAGGGCGACGTCCGCTTTTGCGGCGATGTCGCGCATGGTGGTCTGTTCAAAGCCTTGTTCGCGGAAAAGCTCGAGAGCGGCTTCGTAGATGCGGCGGCGCGTATCCTGGGCGCGGGGTGTGGTGCGGATTTTGCTGGCTGTGGTCATCGCAAATAGTCCGATATTGTTCCTTCCGGAATTGAACATGGTGCCATTGGCGCCTGGCGCAGTTCATCGGCTATTGTGTCAGGGCCGGCGCTTTTCAGCCATCGCGAAATGGCGTGACGATTTTTGGAGATTGCCGCAAACGCCTGCCGGGCCAGAGGCAGCAGCAGGGGATGCGACAGCCGCCAAGCCCATTCGCGGTATTCCACCAGCGCGTACAAACACATGATCCAGGCGCGATTGTTCAAATACACTTCGCCTTCGTCACTGATGGCCACCAGATCATCGGCAGTAGCCACCCGGTCCAACCCAGGAAACATCTGCAGCACCCCAGGTGATACGGAGGGAACTAACCTCAGTTCCAGCCATGCTTCCTGGTGGGCCAGCCATTCCTTAAGCCGGCAGCAGAGTTCGCATCGTTCGTCGTAAAGCAAATACAAACGGCGCATGGGTCACCTCAGTTGCTGCGATAGGGGTGAGACCCTCAGGACAGCGTCGGGAGCCACTGGCGCGCTTTTTCCCACCAGGCCGTGCTGACGGATGCGCGAGAAAACGTAGAGATTGAAAAAGTGCATGCCGCCCAGCGTGAGCATGACTAGGCCGAGCTTGGCGCTTAGTAACTCAATGGCCTGGCGCCAGTCTTCGATCACTGCATCGGTTCTCAAGGCCAGGCAGACAAAACCGACGTTGATGAGGTAAAAGCCGACCACCAGCAGGTGGTTTACTGAGGCCGCGAGTTCAGCGTTGCCATGGAAGGCGTCCACCAGAAAAGCGGCGCCACGCTTGTGCAGGGTTCGCGCCACCCATACTGTGAGCATCACGCTGATAAACAGGTAAGTCAGGTAACTGACGATGATGTGCATTATCGACCTCCTTTTCTAGTAGTTTTGAACATGTTCAAAATAACGGATGAGGCGACCCGATGTCAAGAAGAATTTTTGAACACATTCAAATCAGGGGGCGCTGGGAAAGCTATCGCAACAAGAAGTTAGCGGAGCAACTTTTCCAGCAATAAGGTCAGCAGTCCGGCAGCGACCAGTACGATGGGGCGGGCAGGCCAACCGGGCCGGAGAAGCCCGGCAACGCCTTGTGTGGAGGTCACAACATACGTTCCCCAGGCGATTCCCCCTACGATTGCCAGGCCGCCAATGGCCCGCAACAGGGGGCTGCCTTTTCTCTTGGGCGCAGCTTTTTTGGGTTGGTAGACCGGACGGTCTTCGTAGCCCTCACGAATCGTGGTTCCCCATTCGTCTTCGGCCTTCGGGGGCAGATTAGGTTTGGGCCGCTCCGGCATAGGCATACTTTGTACTATTTCGGGTGGGAATTCAAGAACAGCTTTGTCCTTGCCGTCCCTATCCCATGGCCATGTGACTCTTTTTTAAGTCTTTAGAATCAACAAATGCTTTTTTCGTCAAAAGTGAATGCTTACGTCAACGGTTTTCAGATGACCCGATGACCGGGGTCCCCGACGCGCGCTTCGCGTGGCGGGGTGGTGGTGACCCGATTGCAGGCACGAAGATAAGGTTCGTTGTCGGGCGAGGTCACAGCCTGTTCAATCCGGTACTACGGTGGCGAGGCTATCCCCTGTCCCCTCTCCCCTGTACCCTGTTCCCTATCCTTTGTGCCTTTCCATGGTTAAAACCAGTGAATCTGACAGTCTTTCGACAGCACTTTATTGACTTCCCATCATCCCCATGCAATTCTGAAAACTGTAAGACAAATCGCCCCAGGGCGAGCGGGACTTTGTGGTTCCCGTAACGATCTTTGACAATTGAATATTGAGCCGTTATGCGGGCGTGAACGAAGAGAGAGCCCGCAGGCGAAATCCTGAGCGGCAGTCGAAGGATCTGCTGTTCGGGAGAAGTCGCGCCCGCGATTCGGATCGCGGACGGGCCGGAGGAGTGTAATCGGCGCTCGCGCAAGCGAGGGCGAGCGCCGAGGTAGAAGTGTGTGCGCGAGCCTTTACCGAATCGCGCGTGCAGCCGGAGCAGTGTGTCCGGATTCCGCCGCCTTTAACCGTTTGTCCCGCAACAGACACGGAACAAAAAAGCCCTCAAAAAGCAACTAAGTCCTGAGTTACCAGCAACTTGCGCAGATGTTATAGATACAGCATAGGTCTTTTTGCAAAATGTTTACCAGGTAGTTAACTCTGCTGGTTTTAGCGTTATCAAGGCATTGGGTTTTTCTTCCGATGAACCGATGACCCGACGACCCGATGACCCGATTGCGTACGCTACCAATTTGCTTGCCAAAGAGTTACAGATTGCTCAATCCAGTCTAGCCGGTGGCTGAGATCGTAGGTAGCGCTACCAAAACCCCTCCCGCTACCTCTTCCGCTACCAGGTTTTCGCTGATGACAAAGGAGTTAAAGGCATGGTAGCGGCAGTAGCGGCAAAAAGGCCTTTCCTGAAAAAGGCCTGAAATCCGGGCAAAAAAACGGGGGCATGGCCTACTTCCTTTCCTTCTTTTTCAATTCCTGCTGCTTTGATTCCTTCTTCTTTCAATTCCTTCTGTTTCAGTCGGGTCTGATGTACCTCGGCCTTTACAATGTCACATCATAAGGACAGGTCAGGCCGATGCGGTCATGCTGGCGCGCCAGTTTCTGCGTCAACCTTATTGGCCGCTGCACGCAGCCCAGGTGCTGGGGTATGACCTCAAGTGGCCGGAGCAATACGAACGGGCGCGCATGAAGTAGTGCACCATCCGGCCGATACTACGCCATCATCTGGAGAGAGATCTCAACCTGGGCAGAAATCGCAATCACGGGCCAATGCCACGCTGCGTGGCTCACACAACGCGCGTCACCACCAAAGCAAACTTACATCAACCGACTCACGGCGGCGGGTCAAAGGGCATAGAACTCCCCCATGGCCTGCGGCTTACGAGTTGGCGTGTCTGCGATGCGGCACTGCCGCCAACGTTGGCATGTTGTCTTCCATCCTGCCGATCTCCCGTTTCTCCACCGGGGACGACAAGACAATGGAGGTCGAGGTTGTGCCACAGGGAGTCAGCCGGTCTATCAGCGCCTCCAAATGTTCGACCGAGCGCACGTGCACTTTCATGATGAAAGAATCGGCGCCGGTTCCACGATGGCACTCTACGACTTCGGGTGAATTCTTAACCACGGTTGTTATCTTGGCAAAGACATCACCCACTACAGACATGCGGATAAACGCAGTAATCGGCATGCCCACTTTCATGGGATCAATGTCAGCATGGTAGCCGAGGATGATTCCGGCCTCTTCCATCCGCTTCACCCGCTCTACTACAGCAGGTGTTGTAAGCCCGACCCGACGGCCAAGCTCTGCATAGGAAAGTCGTCCATTGAGCTGAAGCTCATGGAGCAGTTTCCAGCCTATTTGATCCAGCAGTTTTTCACTTCTGAAGCTGGGGTCCATATTCCACCTAATAAAAAAAGATATACCTGAGCTGAATTCTGCCGACCGGCTGGGGGTTTCCGCTTTGGCAGCTTTTCGACCTTAAAAGTGGCACAATTAAACCTCAATCCGGCCACTAAAGCAAGATTATGTATGTCCTCAATGCAAAAAAGTTTAAGAAACTAACTTGGGGAGGGATGTTTGCTCTTCCAGCGTCGGGCTCACAGCCATTTTCAATCACCGCTAAACCATTGATAATGCTGGCACAACCGTAACGCTGGCTTTTCGGGTGACAATTTGCTTTACGAACCATCATCCCCCAACTCGCACGCGGCTGCGAGGGTACTTTAGTACTCATCGGCTGGATTGATGGGCTTGCAGCGCATTTTTGCAGTTTTTGTTTTTAGAACAAAAAACAATTTTCACTGAATGTTCAGTGGTTCCATTGCAACCATCCACCGCTTGGAATTGTCGCCGTGCTCTGATTTTCGGTTTTCAGAACGCCACAAAAAATTTGTCTTTCAAGCATGCTTATTCTGGGATACTCCGATGCAGTTACCAGCCAATTGTTCGCCAACAACGGAGCGATGAAGCCGTGTTTCATGAGTGACTCGTCGCCACAAGGGGCGGCCAGCGCAAGCGTGGGGTAAAAATTGAGTTCTTCAAGGGCTGCTGTTTCGACTGCAACAGCATGTATATTTCTGCCTCGAAGATGGAGTGTTCCGACTGTTTCTATTTCTTTCCTAAATCGACAATCGACAGTTGCACGCAAATTCCTTCCCGTGAGGTCACAAAAAAATGAAGCTTCCCCTGGGTAAAATTCAACCCAAACCCACGGGCAAGGAATGATCCGATAGGGGGTCATCAGGACGAACTTGACCGACTACTGGAAATCCGGGTCGTCCTCAATGTGCTCGACTTTTCTCACCAGAATGAATGTGAGGGGCTTTCCGCAATCTTGGCAGGCAGGGAGTGTGGTGCCCTTGCGTAGGAAGACTTCCTTCTCCACCGCATGGGAGTCGTGTTGAAGTTCGTATAGTCCTGAATGCTGGGCGATCTCGCCGCTCCTGAGGATTTCGGCGGCATTCTCTAAGCCGGGCTCCTTCTTCGCGATTTGTTTTGGGTTGCCTAACAACCGAGACCTCCTAAAATTTATTTGGCTTTGGCCGCCATTGAATACTGCAAGTTCAGTGCCATCGCATATGGTTGAGAACACTGGCATAAAACGGACGCGAATCAGGAGCAGCTCACAATTTTTCCCGGTTTCAAAGCTCCCTTTGGTGATGGCAGCCGGGTTGGCTGCAGCATGAGAGAATTTTCAGAAAGCTTACTCGTTCCTGCGTGATTTCCCTTAGTCAAGTGCGCCGGCTAAGAACGCCAAGGGGTTGCCGGACCTCGAAAACATGTTGCGCAACCCTTGGGGTCTATGACATGATCTGGACTCGCCAATTCCCCCCAGCCAGGATTGAAAAAACATATTGGAGAAGTCGGTGCGTCGTCTCTCCGAGACACGGTTCTGTCTCGACTCCGATGTGCCGATAAAGAAGATTTATGGACGGAAAGTCTTCAAACCATTGCGGTGTTCCAAGTGTGTCCGGGCTCCCTGAGACCGCAGTTGGGATCGTAGAATTGCAAAATATAGCAAAGCGGTACAACCTCTCGAAGGATTGTCATTGCGGCAAGTGGGTCGGCAGAATTCGAGGTCGCTTTGTCTAACCTGGAGAACCTGCTCAGAATTGTCATCTGGGTAGCCCTCAGCGTTCTGGCAGTCGACCTGGTCCTGGTGCTCTTCATCTTGCGTCGACGTTTGAGCCGATGGCTGTACTTCAACAAAAAAGACATGGCGGTGAAGCGATTCACTGATCCAGTCCGTGATTTTCTGGCGGGCAATGTCCCAATTGAGGACCTGGTTTCGGTGCTACGGAGTGGACGCCGCAGGGCCGCGCGCGATGCTATCCGGGACCTGCTGCTGGAGAGCCTGGCAGGCGGAAACCGCAAGCTGGTAACAGATGTTCTTTTTCGTCTGGGCTTTGTGGATGCCTGGGCCACAGAAGCTTTTGGACGACGCCGCGCCAGGCAATTGATCCATCACATCGTGACCGGCGAGAGACTGCCTCTGATGCAGAAGAGAAAATTCAAGCGCGTTCGCCGGCTGCGTTTGTTTTGCGTCAGGCGGGCAAGGGCGGTGGCCCATTTGGGCTGTCTGGATGTCGACTTCGCCAAAATATTTATGCGCGAGGCCCTCGCGGATCCATCGCCGTATGTGGGACGGGCGAATGTTACCGCGATGGGCCACAATCGAGAGTTGTATGAGGTCCCCATCCTGCTCGAATTGCTGCGGCAGACTGCGCAAGGAGCGAGCGAGCTTCCGGTCCACTCGGTGAAGACCGCCCTGGTGCGGCACGCTGTTACCGAACTTGACCTCTTTGTTCCTTTCTTGAACGATGAGAATCCACGCTTTCGTTTCCTGCTGGTGGACAGCATTCGCGAGATTTGCGATGCCGCCCCGTTGCAGCTGGAACCGCGGAATTTTCCCGAGCCCCTCTATCAATGGTTCCTGGAGCGTGCGGCGCAGGATGAGTCCATTGACGTCCGCGCCCGGAGCGCCAGGGTGATCCGTCACTTTCATGATGCCGCTGCCATCGGCGCCCTGCGCGCGCTCCTGCTGGACAAAAATGAGTTTGTACGGCTGCACACCGTACGCGCCTGCGCTGATCCGTATTACTCGGAACTTATCAGTGACATCGGTCGACGCATAACGGATGTGCGCTGGCTGGTTCGGGAGGCCGCGGTCAAAACCCTGGCCACCTTTGGCAGGCCAGGCAGACAACACCTGGAAAATTTATTCCTGGCCACCAACGATCAATATGCCAGCGAACAGACCATCGAGGAGATGCAGCGGGCGGGGATCATCGTTGAAATGCTTCCCGCTCTGGGAGCGCAAAGTGGGGAGTCCGAGGCCGCCGTGGCAGTTTGCGCCAAGATGGTTCGCATGGGTAAGACCAACCTGCTGATCAATCTGCTCAGTCATGAGACGCGGCTGAGCCGCTGGGCCAGCATTACACCTTCCGCTGAACCGGTTGCCATTACCGCGCAGAGGGCGAGAGCGAAGTTGCTGGAGATATTGCTTGCTTCTCCTTCACCGGAACTCATGGAAGCCGTGCGCCTGCTGGCTGGCGGGGAAGAGGGTCAACTTCGCATGAAGGCGCAAAGTGTATTGCAATCGGATGTCGAAAAGGCAGCCGCACGGAGGGCCACCCATGCATGATTTCATGGTTCGGCTGGTCTATTACTCCGATATCGTTTTCCTGGTTTACTTTGTGGCCGCCAATTTCGGATACACCGTGCTCATGGGTCTGTCACTGTATTCTGTGTCTCTGCATGCTAAATATGCGGCGCGGAAACCATACAGCGATCTGGCCGATTCACCGGTTACACCGCCGGTGGCAATCGTAATCGCTGCCTACAACGAAGAAGCCAACATCGTGCAAACCGTGCTTTCACTCCTGCGTTTGAACTACACGGAGAAAGAGCTGGTGGTAGTGGACGATGGCTCAACTGACGGCACCCTGGAGCGCCTTATCCGGCGTTTTCATTTGAAGCGTATGGACCTGATCTTCCGCGAGAGGCTGAACAGCGGCCACCCTCTGGCGTTCTACCATAACCCCGCTTTCCCGGAGCTGTTCGTCCTTGCCATGCCCCATGGAGGCAAGTCTCGCGCTTTGAATGCGGGTATCAACATGGCGCGGAGCCCTTACTTCTGTACCGTGGATGCGGACTGCATTATCGAACGCGACGCCCTGTTGCGCCTGATGGCGCCGGTGTTGCACTCCAAAGAAAACGTGGTAGTGAGCGGAGGTATCGTCCGCATTGCCAATGGTTGTCTGCTGCGCAATGGACGGCTGGCCAGGATGGGATTGCCATCGAGCTGGCTGGAGCTGTGCCAGATTGTGGAATACATTCGAACATTCATGTTCGGGCGTCCCGGATGGAACATGCTGAATGCCAACTTCATCACCTCTGGCGCATTTTGCGTTCTCCATAAAGAGTCCGTGATCGGCGCGGGAGGCTTCAGCGACTATACCGTAACTGAAGACATCGACATCATCGCTGCCGTGCGCCGCCATTTGACGGAAGAAGAGATAAAGTTTCGCATCGTTTTCACCTCCGATCCGATTTGCTGGACGGAGGCGCCTCGTACCCTGCGCATGCTCGCCCGGCAGCGCCGCCGCTGGCAACTTGGCATGACGCAGACGCTGGCCAGAAATCGCGACATGATATTCAACCGCAGGTATGGATCAACCGGCATGCTGAGCATGCCTTTCCACCTCTTGATTGAGGTTTGCGGATGCGTAGTGGAGGCCTTTGGCACCATCGTGCTCATTCCTATCAGCCTGATTCTTCTGGGAACGCCGCTGAAGATCTTCCTTCTCTTCCTTTTGCTGGCAGTTGCTTATGGCACGTTGCTCTCTATGGGCTCAGTGGTGCTGGAAGAGATCACGCTACGACGCTATCCTCGGTTGAAACACGTCATGATCCTGATGGTATTCGCTGTGATTGAAAATATCGGCTATCGCCAGGTTGTAACTTTTTACCGAGCTTATGGAGTGTTGCAATCCTTGAAGCTGCGTCGCCGGCAACAGTGGGAGCACGTGCAGCATGAGGGGCTGGGGGAAGTTGCAGGCGCCGACTGATGAAATTTCGGAATTTCGTTGTGAGAAAAATGCTAAATCGAAAATCTGTCGTCTGGACTATGTTGCTGGCCTTGCTGTGGCTGAGCTGTTTGCCGGCGTCAGCGCAAGGCACTGACGGCGATCCGGTGGCCCACGCCCGTCAACTTGCTTACAGCGGCAAAGAGCATCGCGACGAAGCGCTTGCCATACTGAAAAAGCATCTGGAGACGGAGCGTGATGATTCGGATGCCCGCGTCCTCTACGGAATCGTGCTCTCCTGGCAGGACCACTACGACGAAGCCAGGGAGCAACTCAAGCAGGTGCTGGCCGATAATCCTACCCATGCCGATGCTTTGCCGGCGCTGATCAATGTCGAGTTCTGGTCTGGACATCCTGAGAATGCCGAGCGGCTTGCGCGCGAAGCGCTGGCGACCAAACCGGATGATGTGGCTTTGCTGCTCCTCCGGGCGCGAGCGCTGCGCAAGATGAATCGAAACCGCGAGGCCCGTGCTGTGCTGGATCACGTTCTGGTCCTGGACAGCCAAAACCAGAATGCCAGGCAGATGCGCCGTGAAATTAGCACCAGCACCTTGACCAGGGGATTTCTCATTTCCCACACCTATGATTGGTTCAGCGACGGTCGCAGCGGGCAGCATGAAACTACCATCAGCATGAAAGACTCCACGCCCTACGGTTCATTGATCGGCAGGATCAACCGCGCCGATCGTTTTGCCACCACCGATTACCAGGGCGAACTGGATTTCTATCCTCACTTCCGCTCCGGGACTTATGGCTATTTCAACATGGGCTATTCGCCGCGTGGCGCCCTATATCCTTCCTATCGTGTGGGCGCAGACCTTTATCAATCACTGCCCCACGGGCTGGAGATCTCCGGCGGCTATCGCCGTTTAGGCTTCACCACTGGAGTGGATATCTACACCTTCTCTCTGGCCAAGTATTTCCATAACTGGCTGTTTACGGGAAGAGGATTTATTGTGCCCGGTGATCCGGGAACCTCGGGCACCGCGCTTTTTTCCGCGCGTTATTTTCTCGGTTCAGAAGGGCTGCACGATTATGTAGAGCTTCGCTACAGTCACGGCGCGTCTCCTGCGCTGGCTCAAACTACACAGGACATCGAGGTGCTGGCCGATTCCCGTTATGGCGTAGTTTTCGACAAGGCCCTGGGCAGCAGGTGGGCAGGCACATTCAGCGGAAATATCGGCCAGTCACAACGGCTTGGCCTCTCCCATCTTTTGCAATACGAGGTGCAGCTCGGCCTGTATTTCAGGTTTTAGTTATGGCTTTTTACTTTACCTCGAAGCGAAGCGAGGGGTCCGCACCCTCTCATAATCGCACCGACCGCGATTTTGAACGATTACATTATTTTTGAAAATGCTATAGCTCTTGATCCGATTTCGCGAAAGGATTTTTGGTCTTGATTCTAAAACTACCGACGTACCAAGCTACCAACTTACCAAGTCCTCGGAGAGAAGCACACGTCCGTTGAAACCGGAACAAAATCCTCGCAATCGCCCGCACAACAACCAGCGGACCACTCTTCTTGCCATCGGGCTGCCCTTGCTGGTGGCCGTGGTTTACCTGGGGTTCCTGTTCAAACCGTGGGCCCGTCCTCCAGCCCCGACCAGAAGGCTAACGGCGGAAGAATCCGCAACCATGTGGGACGATTGCAAATCCCTTTTCCGCCAGGGCAAGTATCAGGATGCGCTGCAAGACGCTCTCAGGTTGCATGAAACCTATCCCGGCAACCATATCTACATAGAAATGGTGGCGGACATCTACGACCGCCTGGGACGCTATTCGGAGGAGGCCGAGTACTGGGAGCAATATTTTGATCGTGCTCCCAATCCTGTCACCGCTTGTCCGCAAATAGGCCAGGCGTACTGGAAGCAGGGTAAAGAAAAAGAAGCTATCTCAGCCTTTGAACGCTGCCTGGCGCGAGACCCGGAGAATTCTGACTCCATCTTCTTTCTCGCGCACGCGCTCGAGCTTGCAGGACAAACGGACCGCTCCGGCGAACTCTACCAGCGCGGCCTCAAAATCGCGCCCCAATACACGGATATACAGCTCGGGCTGGCACGCATCGACCTGCGGCAGGATAAGGTGGCGCAGGCCAAAGACCTGGCTCTGCGGGCGCTGCACAAGTCTCCGGAGAATGTGGATGCACTGCTGGTCGCAGGGCTGGTGTATTCGCGCGCAGGTGACCTGCCCCGGGCCAAACAATACCTTGAGCAGGGCGTGAAACTAGCTGACGGCTATCTGGATTTTCATTTTGCTCTAGCCAGAATTGCGGAAGAAGAAAACAATTTGCCTGAAGCCATTCGCCACTACGATCGAATCCTCAAAGACCAGCCCGACAATCAAACGGCCCGCTCCCGGCGCGAGGCGCTGGCGGGGAAGCAATAATGCCGGGGTGCAAATAATGCTGGGTCGCATTGGGTTTGTCGCGGCAAGGCTGGTGCTGGCAGTATTTGTGATTTTGACCGCCGGCTATTGCCTGCTGGCGTATGTCCCCTTTACCTACCATCAGGTCCATCTGGGCGCACTGCTGCCCTGGCTTTCCGCCTTTGCTCGATTCCATCCCTGGTTTTATTGGCTGGCCTTTCTGCCTGTTTTTGTAACGCTTCCCAGCCAGCATAACCGCCGTATGCGCGCGTTTTCCGTGCTTTTTGTCGTCGTGTTTACAGGTGTCGGCGTGTTGCTGCTCTCCCGTCCACTGCTGGTGCGCCTGGAGAACAATGGACTGAGCCTGGTGTGGTGTGTGCTGGCGCTGACTCCGTTGCGGTGGCTAGGGACGCTCGATTCGCGGGCGTATGAGGACCAACTTAAATGGTTGCCGCTGGCTGGCGAGACCCACCGCCTCTTCAAGGCCTGCACCCTCACTGCCGCGATTGCCTGGCTGCTCTCCGCCCTTCTGGCTCTGGCACGCTACCGCATCCTCACCAATATCGGTTTCACAGAGAGACAGTGGGCCACGGTTCTTTTTTGGAGCCTGGTGTGCCACGTAGTGGTGTTCATGGCCATCTTTTTGATCGTGAACTTCACTGCAGCAATCGCGGGAGTCTTTTCCCAAGAGCCGTCGCGGCACCTTGTCTTTTATGGGTTGATGGCGGTTGTGCTGCTTGCAGTAGCCATCAAGTTCGTTGTGTTTGTCCCGTTGGCCTTCTTTGGTAAATTGGCCACGCTCACCGCCGCAGCTGTCTCAATTGCCCTGGTTTCTTTTTTGTTGGGAACCAGTACCAGGTTGTACCGTCCGGAGCAAGGCCCTCTTCAGAGTCCGCTGGAGCTTCTGTTGACGCCGGTTCGATTCCTGGGCTCGTTGTCGCGAGCAGTCCAGGTTGCAGTGTTGCTCGCAGGTTGCGCTTTGGGCGCGTATCTTTTAGTCCGCCTCAGCACCACAGATTGGGAATATTCGTTCCAGAAACTGCTGGTTCTTGCACTCTGGGCCGGCTTGTTTGCCTTTTTCTATGTTGCGTTTCCGCCTCGCCGGAAAGCCGGCGGCGATGTCATGGTGGTCGCGGCCGCGGTTGTAGTCTGCTTGTACATCGGCTTCATGACACTGCGGCCACGCTTGCATGGGCAGGCATCCGGCGAGTCAGTCGAGTCCTTGAATCAGGCAGAAGATGAATATGGCAACTACGATGTGAGTTTTCGCCTGGCCCGAGGCGTTCTTTCGCCGCCCGTAGCGGTTGCTGGCGATGATTCGCTCTATCCATTCCTGGTCAGCAATACCAATATCCCCCGTTCCGTCCGCACCGATCCG
This sequence comes from Candidatus Angelobacter sp., assembly GCA_036522215.1. Lineage (GTDB taxonomy): Bacteria > Acidobacteriota > Terriglobia > Terriglobales > Acidobacteriaceae > Angelobacter. The sequence continues at coordinate 17,598 of DATDGH010000119.1, forward strand.
GTGGAGATAAATCTCGCCGGCAAACTTACGGCGACTGCTGGTTCCAAGCCGAATATTTTCGTCTTCGTGATTGACAGTCTTCGCCGCGACTATCTCTCGCCCTACAATCCTTCCGTCACCTTTACTCCGGGCATCGATGCCTTCGCCCGCGAGAGCACCGTGGTCCAGAATGCTTTCACACACTACACCGGAACAGGTCTCTCCGAACCTTCCATCTGGACCGGAGCATTGTCACTGCATAAGCAGTACATCACTCCGTTCTACCCCATGAACTCGTTGCAGAAGCTGCTGGAATTTGAACAGTACCAGCAATTCATCACCAGGGATGAGATTCTCAGCATCATCCTGGCGCCCTCACAACGCCTCACCGAGCTGGATGCCGGAAGACCCACCATGAGCTGCGAGTTGTGTCGCTCGCTGGCGGAGTTGCAAACCAGGATCACGGAGAACAAGACCGCCTACCATCCGATGTTTGCTTACACGCAGCCGCAGAACATTCATATCTCCGTCATCAATCGTGAAGGCCGCTCGGTTCCTCCGGGCGAAAATTATCCCGGCTTTGATGCGCCCTATGCTTCGCGCATCAGGGCGATGGACAAATGTTTCAGCGCCTTCATCGAGTTCCTGAAAGGCAGCGGACTGTACGAAAACAGTATCGTCATTTTGACAGCCGATCATGGAGACTCACTGGGCGAGCGCGGCCTTTGGGGTCATGCTTACAACGTTGTCCCGGAAGTTGTACGCGTGCCGCTGATCATCCATCTGCCTGAGCCGATGCGGTCGCTTTCGTTTGACCCGGCCGCGCCCATCTTTCTCACCGACATCACTCCCAGTCTCTATTACCTGCTGGGACATCGCCCGATTGAGCAGAACCAAATCTTTGGGCGCCCGCTCTTCACCGCAGCGCGCGAAGAAGAGCAGCGATATCTGCGAAGCTCGTATCTGGTCGCCTCCAGCTATGGCCCCGTCTATGGACTATTAGAGAATGCCGGGGACTCGCTCTATGTTGCGGACGCGGTCGAATATACGGACCATCTCTACCAGTGGAAAGATGGCGGAGCGCCCGGCACGGCAGTGGTCACGCCAGAAATCCGCGCCGACCGCCAGCAGAAGATTCGTGATGCGGTGAATGAGGTGAATCGCTTCTACGGCTTCAAATAACAACAACTCTTAAATGCTTTGTCATTCCGAGCGAAGAGAGGAATCTGCTGTTGGAGATTTCCCGATCACGCGCGATCACGGCGATCACCAGATTGTGTCCAGGACCAAAAATGCTGCCACCACCTACAGCCCCCGCTCGAGCACCCTTGTGGAACCATGTAAATAATTCTTTACAATTGAATCCCTCACAATACTTCCTGTAAACGCTCGTCATCGCTGATAATAAGTGCTTCTGTCATCCGCAGCTGAATGAGTGCCGTACCTTCTCAATCTGAGTCGAGGCAAAACTTGGCCGCGATTCGGGGTTCTAACAATCGGGACCACGTAAACGGAGGAAACTTGCGGCGCAACCTTCAAGAAACAATTACCTGCAGCATACTCACCTTAATTCTTATTCCGTGTGCTCGAGCCCAGGCGCCCAGCGTGGATTCCCTGATGGATCAAAGCTTCCACGCCATGTACAACCTGCAGTTCGACGATGCCTTCCGCAAAGCCGACCAGGCCAAAGCCGTGGATAAGGCTGACCCGATGCCGTGGGTGGCGCAGGCAACGGCGGTGTTGTTTCGCGAGTTCGACCGGCTCCACATCCTGCGCAGCGAGATTTTTACTTCCGATTCGGCTTTTGACTCCAGACCTTCCTATGCCTGGAAGCCCGAGTCCAAAAAGCAGTTTGAGGATGCGCTGGTCTCTGCGGAAAAGCTTTCACGCGACCGCCTGGGCCGCGACAAGAATGACGTCAGCGCGCTCTTTGCCATGGTCATGATGAACGGCCTGCGGGCCAACGAGGCGGCGCTCATCGGCAAGCACAATTTGAGCAGCCTTTCCTACACCAAAGCCAGCAGCGGTTATGCGGAAAAACTGCTGGCCATCAACCCCAATTACTACGACGCCTATATCTCTACCGGCATGAGCGAATACCTGGTCGGGAGCAAGCCCGCCCCGGTGCGCTGGGTCCTGCGTCTGGGCGGATTCAAGGGCAACCAGGAAGAGGGAATAAAGGAGTTGACGCTGGTTTCCGAGCGCGGCAAATATATGGCGCCGTTTGCCCGCATTCTCCTGGCATTCAATGATCTGCGCCATAAGCAGCCCACAGAAGCGCGAAAAAAACTGGCCTGGCTGCACGATCAGTTTCCCGCCAACCCGCTCTACACCCAGGAAATGGCCAAGTGCGACCGTCCATCACTGCCCACGGGCCAGTGATTGAAAAGGAATCGCCGCGGCGCCTGCAATAGCTCCCTCAGTCGTGGTCTGCACAAAGGCGACGACCCGCAGATCATTTTCTTTCCATTCCTTCTGCGGCTTTATGGCAACTTCCGTCTGAAAGTTTCCGCCGCTGAGCTGTCCCAGCACGCGGAAATCCCGCACCACAGCCGAGTGGTGCAGGACATGTCCGCCATTTTCCCCGGCGGCCACTGTGGTGCTGAGGTTGTCTTCCGTGATCGCCAGACGAACATCGGCTGGCGCCGGCTTAGCTGCGGCGCTCACCACTACAAGCAGATTTCCGGGTGACACCCAGCTCAGCTTGACATCGGCTTCCTGCAGCCGGGCGGCTGCCCGGGTAACGGCGCTTTCGGCCCGG
>DATDGH010000120.1:0-6913 GCA_036522215.1 Candidatus Angelobacter sp.
GGGCCGGGCTCCCCAGGCGGTGGCAGAATTGATCGGATCGTTCAGGAGTGGCAAAGCCAAAGGCGAAGCTCACGGTTCTTAGTACTATATGGGTAGGCCCAAATCGGGAAGCATATGGATATAGCTGACTGGCGAAAAAAAATTGATGAGCTTGACCTGCGGCTGGTGGAGCTGCTTAACCAACGGGCCCGCGCGGCCCAGGAGATCGGAAAGCTCAAGCGCAATACCAGAATGCCCATTTATGAGCCGGACCGGGAGAAGAAGATTTTTGAAAACGTGCACCGGGCCAACGAAGGACCATTACCGGATAGCGATCTGCGCCACGTTTACGAGCGCATCATTGATGTGATGCGAAATATTCAAAAACTGGAAATTCAACCGCCGGGCAAAGAACAAGAGACCGGACATACTGAATTTGACATTGAACTGAACGACTGACCCAAAGAATGAGGTAATGGCGAGGTTTGCGCGCCGAGCCGGCTGAAACAAGCGCAGACAAATCACCGCTCAGTCCAGTCACTGTGGCGGTGGGGAGCGAAGCGACGATTAAATAGGTAAAGTAACGGCGAGGTCGGCTGGCGCGCCGAGCCGGCTGAAACAAGCGCAGATAGATCACTGCTCAGTCCAGTCACTGTGGCGGTGGGGAGCGAAGCGACAAATACAAATGATCGTAGCCATGCAGGAAACGGCAACCGAGGAACAGATCCAGCAGGTGATCGAACGCCTGATCAACATGGGATTTGAGGTGCACCGCTCTACGGGTGCGCGGCAGACGGTTCTGGGCGCAGTTGGAGCCCGTCATGAATTCGACATCCGCGATATTGAGGTACTGACGGGCGTGGGAGAGGTGCATCGCATCAGCTCACCCTACAAACTGGTGGCGCGAAGCTTCCGGCCCGAGGGCACTGTGGTCAAGTTTCCCAATGGCGTAAGTGTTGGGGCGGATGAGGTGGCGATCATGGCAGGCCCCTGCTCGGTGGAATCTCGTGAACAACTCTTTGCCGTGGCCGAAACCGTTTCCCGGGGCGGAGCCAGGTTTCTTCGTGGAGGAGCGTTCAAGCCGCGAACGTCGCCCTATTCGTTTCAAGGGCTGGGAGAAGAGGCGCTGAAGGTGATGCGCGCCGCTGCCGATCAGTTTGGATTGCTGGTGGTGAGCGAGGTCATGGAGATCTCGCAAATTCAGCTCATGCTGCCGTACGTCGACATGCTTCAGGTGGGTGCGCGCAACATGCAGAACTTCAATCTGTTGCGGGAGCTGGGCAAGATTCGCAAGCCGGTCCTGCTCAAACGCGGAATTGCCGCTACCATCGAAGAGCTGCTGCTGTCCGCCGAATATCTCATGGCGGGCGGCAACTACGAAGTGATTGTGTGTGAACGCGGCATCCGCACGTTTGAAACGTATACGCGTAATACGCTGGATATTTCCGCGATTCCTATTGTCAAGAAGCTCTCGCACCTGCCCATTGTGGCCGATCCATCTCACGGTACCGGCCGGCGCGACAAGGTAGCCCCCATGGGGCGGGCGGCGATTGCCGCCGGCGCCGACGGACTTCTGGTGGAAGTACATAACAATCCGGACAAGGCGCTCTCCGATGGCGCCCAGTCACTGTATCCGGAACAATTTGACCAACTCATGGCCCAACTGCGTATAATCGCGCCGGCAGTAGGGCGGACGCTGCACTAGAATCAAACCCTTTACGCGCTGAATTTGCGCGAATGCACGCAAATGAATGGCTAAACCTCACCGGGGGAGCACATAGAATACGAAGTGCTAAATACTAAGTACTAAATACTAAATACTGCAGTGTTCAAACAAATCACTATCATTGGCACGGGTCTGATTGGAGGCTCGTTTGGGCTTGCCGTGAAGGCGTCCGGCAACGGAAGCAGGATTGTTGGCTGCGATCGCGCCCACGTCCTCGATCGCGCCCGCAAAATGGGTGTACTGGATGCCGGGATAGAAGATCCTTTAGAGGCGGTGAAGGGAAGCGATCTGATTCTGCTGGCGACGCCGGTGGGAACCATCATTGATTTGATCGAGCGCATTGGTCCCGTAGTTCCACCGCACGTGCTGATTACAGATGTGGGCAGCACCAAGCAGGACATTCTGGAACGCGCACGGGCAGTTTTTGGCAACCAGGTGGGAGCGCGCTTTTTGGCCGGCCATCCCATGGCAGGCAAAGAACACGGCAGCATTTTTTCCGCTGATGCAATGTTATTTCGCGGCTGCACCTGGTTCTTTGTCACGTCAGACCCACTGCAGAATCTGAACGCTCCGGCCATTGCGGAGTATCGCAGTTTGCTGGAACGTGCTGGCGTGAACATCACGATTATGGATGCCGAGCGCCATGATCGTATTTGTGCCTGGATCAGTCATCTGCCGCAAATGGTTTCCACAGCGCTGGCGGGTATATTGGTGGATGAGTTTGGCGATTCTCCCGATCTCCAACTTATAACGTCACGTGGATTGCGCGAGATGACTCGGACTGCTTCCAGCCCGTATTCCATGTGGCGCGATGTGGCTTATACCAATACCGCTAATCTGGAGAAGGCCCTCACCGCCCTTGAACAGCGCCTGGCTCACATCCGGGAAAACCTTCGTACTCAGGGATTGAAGGAAGAGTTTGAGCGAGGGAATAGATTCGAGATCAAAGAGAAAGCTGGAAAATAAGATCGCCGGGATCGGTTTTTGGAATCTTTTCAGCATCACGAAGGACAGCTAAACAGTAATCGACGTATCGGGAAATGCTCCGATCACGGCGATCCCGTGCGATCACGGCGATAGGTTAGAATCGTTTGCTTATGAACAAAGTTCTCGCCGGCGTCGATGAAGCGATTCGTGACATAACAGATGGTTGTACCTTGATGGTCGGAGGTTTCGGCCTTTGCGGCGTGCCTGAGACTTTGATCGAAGCGCTGGTACGCAAAGGTGTGAAGAACCTCACGACGGTATCCAATAATGCCGGCGTTGACGATTTTGGCCTGGGCAAGCTGCTCTATGCGGGACAGATCAAAAAACACATCGGTTCGTATGTGGGCGAGAACAAAGTATTCGAACAGATGGTCCTGGGCGGCAAAGTGGAACTGGAATTGAACCCGCAAGGGACGTTGGCAGAGCGAATCCGCGCAGGTGGGGCTGGGATTCCGGCTTTCTTCACACCTACAGGCGTGGGAACCGTTGTTGCTGAAGGCAAAGAGGTACGCGAATTCGATGGCCGCCCATATGTGATGGAGAGAGCCCTGCGCGCGGATTTCGCGTTGATCCGAGCCTGGAAAGCCGACCGTTGGGGCAACCTGGTTTTCCGCAAGACGGCGCGCAACTTTAATCCCATGATGGCTACGGCCGCCAGGGTCACCATTGTCGAGGCGGAGCATATTGTTGAGACAGGACAGATCGATCCCGACCAGGTGCACGTGCCCAGCGTCTACGTGAACAGAATCATCCAGTCACAGCATCTGGAGAAGCGGATTGAGAAGCGCACGTTGAGCAGGAGAGCTTGAAGAAAATAGTCATCTAAGAAGCAAAGGAACCAATCATGGTGACGGCGCCAGCAGGGAAACAGAAAGACGTGGAAAAACGCGAGCGCATTGTGAAGCGCATTGCCCAGGAACTGCGCGACGGATTTTACGTGAACCTGGGCATCGGCATGCCAACTCTGGTTGCCAATTACGTCCCTGCGGGGATGGAGGTCATCTTGCAGAGCGAGAACGGGATGCTCGGCGTAGGCCCATACCCGTTTGAGGGCGAGGAGGATCCTGACCTGATCAACGCCGGCAAAGAAACGGTCACGGAGGTAAAGGGAACAGCATATTTTTCCAGTGGCGATTCCTTTGCCATGATTCGCGGCGGGCATGTCGATCTGAGCGTCCTGGGAGCGATGGAGGTGGATGAGCAGGGCAATCTGGCCAACTGGATGATTCCCGGCAAAATGGTGAAGGGCATGGGTGGGGCCATGGATCTGGTGGCTGGCGCTCGGCGCGTCATCATTGCCATGGAGCACACCACCAGGGAAGGTGCTCCCAAAATCCTGAAGAAATGCACTCTGCCGCTAACCGGCATGAAAGTTGTGGATACGATTGTCACGGACATGGCGTACATTAGAGTCACACCTCAGGGCTTGGTTCTGGAGGAAGTGGCGCCAGGCCTGACAGCAGACGATGTGCAAAAAGCGACCGAAGCAAGACTGATCGTCAGCGCCCAATTGAAGACGATAGAGACGTAGCAGTGCAGCAAACGTTCGTGACGAGGAGGGAGAGAATGCGCTACTGGGTCCTTGCATTATTTCTGCTTACATGTCTGGCCGCGCCGTTTGCCGGACAAACCGATCAATGGCAACGATATAGAAATGATGGTGGTAACTTTTCCGTCCTGGTCGCGGGCCAGCCCAATGAGAGCGTGAGCGGCGAGGGTGCTCAGGCCAGTCACACCATTCAAGCCATCTCCGGCTCCATCGGCTACACAATCGTGTATGTTGTCAACCCGGCAGAACAGCCGGTTGATGAGCCGACATTCCAGATCTATCGGGATGCCTTCCTTAAAGGGTTGCCGCAGTGCAACTTGGCCAAAGAGGACGCGACATCTCGTCCGCTAACAGGTTACGTCGGGCGCTGGTACCGGATGGATTGCGATATTGGAGACAAGAAAATGAGCTTTATCGGAAACTTGTACTGGGGCAAGCATTATGCCTATGCGGTACTGGCCATGTTTCCCAGCGCATCCTCAGATCCGCCTGAGGCGGCCAAGTTCTACAATTCATTTTCGGTATTGGATGCGAGTAAATAACTGGTTCATCCGTACTACAATGTATGCCGACCTGCCGTGCATGGGGTCTGGAGGCAAGTATGCAAGCCGACCGCGTAGATGTTTCCTGGGATGACAATAAATCGAAGTGGGTAGTGCGGATTAAGAGTGGGGAAGAGGTGATTCGCCGCTATTGTGATTTGCCCAAGAGCGCGGATGAGGGCGCGTTGCGGTCAGCAGCGCAGAAAACTGTCCAGGACGAAGGCTACGCGGTAGATGCCGCCAGTTTGACCATTCAGCGTCCTGCCGCCTAGGTAGTTTGTTCTCTGCGTGTATTGCCAGGACTAGGCGGAGACTGCGTCCGCGGCGGCCAGTTCCTTTAGCGATTCGGAATAGGGGGCCCGCGCAATGCCTCGTTCCGTGATGATGGCGCTCACATACTTATTTGGCGTCACGTCAAATGCGGGGTTCTCCACCAGCACACCATCTGGCGCCATTTGCTTACCGCCGTGGTGTGTGACTTCTTTGGGTGAGCGCTGCTCAATTGGAATCTGGTCACCCGTCGGAGTTTTCAGGTCGATTGTCGACCACGGAGCAGCCACGTAAAACGGAATACCGTGCTCCCTGGCCAACACTGCAACTCCATAGGTGCCGATCTTGTTGGCTACATCACCGTTGGCAGCAATGCGATCGGCGCCCACGATCACAGCCTCGATTTCGCCTCGCCGCATTATGGTGCCGGCCATGTTGTCCGCAATCACGGTTGTGGGAATGCCATCTTTCATCAGCTCCCAGGCAGTCAGGCGCGCCCCTTGCAGGAATGGGCGAGTCTCGTCGGCGAAAACATGAATTTTTTTTCCCGCATCGATGGCTGCGCGGATAACCCCGAGCGCGGTTCCGTATCCACACGTAGCCAGCGCACCGGCGTTGCAGTGAGTGAGCACACCTCCGGATTTGGGCATAAGCGCTGCGCCATTCCGCCCCATTGCCTGGTTGGCGGCGATGTCTTCTAAGTACATCTGCTGCGCCTCAGCAACCATCGCTGCCTTGATCTGCTCGATGTTTAGCCCGGCAATTGATTCGAACTTGTCTTTCATGCGGCTGATGGCCCAGAAAAGATTGACCGCGGTAGGCCGGGTTTCGGCGATGATTTGTGAAATCTGGTCCAGTTCCGGGCGGAGCGACTTGCCGTCCGGGGCTCCGGATTGTTTTACCCCTAATGCAACTCCCATGGCCGCTGCTACGCCAATGGCAGGAGCTCCGCGCACGATCATGTTTCGAATCGCGTCGCCCACTTCCTGATAGGTGTGGCAGGTTACATAGACTTCTTCCGTTGGAAGCCTGGTTTGGTCGATAAAGCGCACACCTTCAGGTGTCCACTCCAGAGTCTTGATCATCACTTCGATTGTATAAGGGTTGAGTGCTTTTGAGTTTATCCCGAAGCGAAGCGAGGGATCCCTACTCCCTCCCATTCAATCGCAGGGCGTCTGCCCCCCGAGAAGAGTGCTTTTGAGTTTATCCCGAGCGAAGGGAGGGAACCCTACTCCCTCCTATTCAGCCGCAGGGCGTCTGCCCCGAGAAGCCTCGCAAAAAACTGTCTCAGGGCGTACGCCCCGAAACAGTGTGAAAGCGGTAGGGTTCCCTCGCTGCGCTCGGGATAAACTAAAAAATACGCGCGATTATCTCAACTTCAGGTGCGCAGCCTTGATGTGGCTCGACGTAAAGATGGAAAAGAATGGTGCCGGAGCGGCAGCCTGCTCCACCGCTATTCGTCCGCCGGCCTCCTCGCGCTCTACCAGGCAGGCAGCGGCGATGATCTTGAAGCCAAATTCCCTTGCTGCCTGAATTGCCTGAACGGTCGAGCCGCCTGTGGTGCAAACATCATCCACAATCACCACACTGGCGCCTTTTTCCTGAAATCCTTCTATGCGCTGTCCCATGCCGTGGGACTTCTCTGCCTTGCGCACCAGGAATCCGTGAATAGGCGTGTGTTGCTGCGCGCTGATGACCGCTACGGCTGTCACGATCGGATCGGCTCCCATGGTCAGGCCGCCCACAGCTTGTGGATGCCATGCCTGTTGCCGGAAAAGATCAAGAAACACCCGGCCGGTGAGTTCCGCCCCTTGAGCGTGAAGCGTGGTGGTGCGGCAATCAATGTAGTAGTCGCTCTTC
>DATDGH010000121.1:0-4670 GCA_036522215.1 Candidatus Angelobacter sp.
CTAAAGTTCCATCGCCTGATTTTGTTTCTCAGCTAGCGGTCCGGAATACGGCCATTATGTTGACTAAGTAACCTCGGGATGGCAGAATCGCTGAACATTACAGTCACTAATAGGCAGGAACTAATAGCCCGGTGGCGGATAAGGCAACAGGTTGGCAGGACTTTTTTATGCTCTCGGAAACATACGACGTATTCCTCTCCTACAACAGCAACGACAAATCGCAAGTTGAGGCATTAGCTCGAAAACTTGAGGAATCGAAGGTCAAGCCGTGGCTTGACAGATGGAACCTCATCCCTGGAACCTCTTGGCAGCCGGCTATTGAAGAAGCCTTAACAAAGTGTCGTAGTTGTGCGGTAGTCCTTGGGCCAAAGGGGAGCGGTCCTTGGCAGATGGAGGAAATGCAGGCGGCAATCAATAGACGTGTGCAAACCAAGAGGGGCTCTTTTCGAGTGATCCCTGTGCTATTGCCAGGTGCGCGACGGAAGAAACGTATGCCGCTATTCCTGGCTGCCACTACCTGCGTCACATTTCGACGCACAATTGAAGACAAAAATGCTCTTGCTCTGCTCCTAGCGGGTATTTTCGATATGCCCCCGGGCAAGAATCTATCGAAGGCTCGCCAGCGACGAAGCGCACGCGTCAACGTTGCAATCAGGGTTGTGGGCACTCCGGACGAATTCAAGAAGGTCGCCGCAGCTGCTGAAGACCTTCTCAGGAAAGTTTCAGAAGATGATACTTTGACAATTAAGTACATCCGGCGCGGCTCGGTGGTGATATTAATTCAGCTTGCAGAAGACGGTTTTCAACGGTTAAGCGCGATGTTTGAAAGTGGAAAACTTAGTGAATTGTCAGGTTTCGCGATCGAGACGATCCAGCGCGTATCCCGACGCAAGTTGGCCGCAACTGTTACCGGGGGGGCTACAGTACCAAAGGCTCTTGAGCCCACGGCGGGCGTTCCACGTTCGCCCCGAGAGAATCCCTCGCGAGGAGGAATGACGAAAACCCAGCTTGTGCGTCATATTGCCGAAAAGCATGGGGTAAACAATGAGACTGCGGCAGCATTTCTGGCGCATCTAGCTGAAACGGCAGTCAAAGAAACGAAGAAGAGTGGGGTGTTCGTTCTGCCTGGTCTTGGACGCTTAATGAAGTCAAGCCGAAAAACTCGCATGGGACGTAATCCCGTGACCGGCGAGGCAATAAAGATCCCAGCCAAAACGGTGGTCAAGTTCCGTGTCGCTAAAGTGGCAGAAGATTCTATTGTTCCAAGGAAATAACCTATATCGCCGTATCGGACTGAGCCGTGACTGCTTCCGTTTAGTGGGATGGTTCTCGACACTCGATCCCGGCAGATTTCTTTCGTTACCTACTTTCTGATCCGCGGAGAGGACAACTGTATGAAAAAGACGATCGCGCTACTCTTGATTGCCGCTGTGTTTAGCCTTCCAACATTTGATCGACCGATGCCGGCCAAAGCTGAGCAACCCCAGGCCGCAGGGGCCAAGCCGTTGCCGACGGATGCGGCCAGCCCAGAGCAGCTCAAGAAGCTGTTTGAGGTGATTGGAATTCAGAAGCAACTGCAAAGCATCATGACGTCCATGGGGGCAAACATCGAGCAGATGATGCCATCTGCCGGGCAACTATCGGAGAAGCAGAAAGCTGAGATGTCCAAACTCCAGGCCGAGCTCTTCGGCAAGATGATGTCGCCGGAATTCGTCGATAGGTACCTGGACATGATGGTGCCGATCTACCAGTTGCATTTCAGCAAATCAGACGTAGAACAGATTACTGCCTTCTACTCCTCTCCCGCCGGGCAGAAATTTGTGAACGAGCAGCCATCGATCGTCCAGGAGGTCTTTCCCAAGGTCATGCCCATGATGCAACAGCACATGCAGGATGTGATGCAGCAGACCAACTACGAGCAGCGCATGAAACAGATCTTCGCAGAAGAAGAAAAACCTGCGACTCCGCCGAAAAACTAATTCCGAAGCGCGGAGAATCGACAACGCTCAACTTTTCTGTCTGCAGTGAACCTGTGGAGTGTACATTGTTGGCTATAAAGAGCCACCGGGTGGCGCGGGGTAAGCAGCAATAAAAAATTGCTTCAGTGCTCCCAGACTTGTGCCAGGTGCACGTTGGCCTCTGCCGCCGGGGCGGTAATGCCCTCGGGCAGCTTTCCGCCGTTGTATTCGGCCATGCGGTTTTTCCATTTCAGAAAATCAGTAATGGTCTGTGGCTCAATCCGCACTTCCACCCGCCACAGGCTGGCCAGCAGCAGGTTCATCTCCCACTTGAATCCAACTTCTGTCCTTTGGCTTTGCCGCCGCGGCTTGACGGCCATGCTGACCTCCCGGCCTTTGCATTCCAGCAGCCCCCAGCCGGGCGGCAGTTCATGAATTGCAATGAGACCGTGGGGAACCAGGTAAAAACGTTCGCAGCCCATTCCGCTCTCCGGCTGCTTGCGGAAGGGCTTTTCGCGATCGGCGAAGAAGTCGGTGCGCGAAATCTTGCATTCAACTACGACTGAGCGGCAGGAGCCTTTCCATCCGATCACGTCCGGGGTCTCGCCGCTGGCGCAGGATTGCTCAGAAAGCACGACACCGCAGCGATACCGCTTGCGCAACCACTGTTCGGCCAGCCGGACAAGCTGTGCATGGGTCATGAAAACTTTGTAGCGCGGAAAAGTACGGCTGAAAAGTACCTCTTCAGTTTCGGAGTCGGGCCACTATACTTGTGCGATGGACGCGCAGCGGGCTTTGTTGAGACATTTTCTGGCGGCGATCGCGTATCGCACGCAAAAAGCATTGCGGGGAGCGCCGCATTCGTTTGCCGGGTTTCGCGCCGGAACCAATGTGCGCACGCCGCATGAGTTGATCTGGCACATGACGGGCGTGCTCGGCTATGCCCGCACGGTTTTCCAGGGCGGCGTTTGGCAACCCGAAAAGCTGGCCACGATGGATGAAGAAGTCCGGCGCTTTCATGAGGTGCTGGCGGACCTGGGCCGTTTGCTGGAGCGAGAGTCCCCTCGCCAGGGGATTACTGCCGAGCAATTGTTGCAGGGTCCGCTGGCCGATGTGATGACGCACGCGGGCCAGTTGGCCATGTTGCGGCGCCTCGCTGGTTCCCCGGTGCCGCCTGAAAACTTCATGCGTGCCAGGATTCAAGCCAGCAATCTCGGGCAGGACCAGCCCCAGCCTGTGGCTCCAGACCCTGGTTGGAGCCCGGACCAGCCGCCTCCTGCTCCCGGCAAAGGCGTCCCCAAACACTGGTAAAGGGCCAATCAGCAATCAGAGAGAAGTTTGCCGAGCGTGGGCTTGTGCTTTTGCTTGGTGTTGCGCTTCTTGTTCTCAGCTAGCCGGGTTGGCGGAGGAGTGCCGAGGACGTCGCGAGCCAGAGATTTCACGGCCACGGTGGCCCGGAATTTGCGAATTTTCTTTCGCCTGGCCAAGACAAATCACAATGGACACATAGGAATTTGCAACACGGAAATCCCTGAGTCCAGTTATAGCATGTGTGGAAATTTTCAGGGTTTTCCATCCGGAAATCTTCCTTCTTTGGTGAACCTGAGTGTCCTTCGTGGTTAAATAGTCAACGTTATGGATGAACGCGATTTTTTTGACGAGAAAGAAGCCCGGAAACCCCACACACTGCATTGTCCGCATTGCCAGCAATCCAATGAATATGAGATCGCATGGCTGGTGCGCACCAAGAAGAAACAGCTCCCGCCGCGTGCCGACGAGCGCGATCGCGCCAAGTTCGCCAAGGCCCGCTCTTATATGGTGCGCCGTGACGATCTCGTCATGTGCAAGAACCTGCGGTGCCGCAAACGCTTTGACGTAGCAGGCGTGCAGTCTGTGGCGTTCATGGATTGATTTCCGAGAATTGCAAGTTAACTGATCTTGACCTTTCTTAATTGCCAGCTCTGGCGTGCGTAGCAATTTCATTTGCGCAGGTATTTCTTCCACAGTACCAGGAGGCACGTCCCTGCCTTGAAAGTTCCTGAATTCAGCAGCTTACGGGCAGCACCGGACTTTGGCAGAGGCTTTGCAATATTCCTCAGGCGTAGTCGCACGACTTTACGATTCAAAGGAGACCCAGGAAATGAAATATCTTAAGGTTCTGAGTTGTAGTTTTGCTCTAGTGTTTTTTATGGCAGTCACAGCCAACGCGCAATTGCTCGGCGGAGCGCTGAAGGGTTCGACTAGCACTACTGGCAGCGTCGGCCGGCAGCACGGCGGATTGATGGGCGGACTGGATTCGAGCACGCAGGGAGCCGGCAACGTGAGCGGACGCAATGGCGGGCTGATGGGCGCCGCTGATTCAACCACGCAGGCGACGGCCAATGCAGGACACAAGAAATCGGAGAAGGCAACATCAGCAAAGAACAGCCAGGGCCAGGCTGGCGCCAACCTCGAGTCCCAGCTTCAATCAACAACGCAATCTGCAGCACAGGTGGGCGGACAGAGTGCAAGCGCCAACAACCAGAGAGGAAAAGCCGGCCGCTCCTCCAATAGCAGCGTTGACCTCAACTCCAGTGGCAGCACAGGAGCCAGCTTAGGCGGCAACTCCGCCCAGGTGGATTCCAGCAGCAACACCAATGCCAATGCCAAAGGCAAGTCGGGTCAGATGCAGGTTGACGCTGCCTCCAGCGCCAGCGCTGACGCAAAGGTGAG
>DATDGH010000122.1:0-4933 GCA_036522215.1 Candidatus Angelobacter sp.
GAAAGATCTTCTTCGTTGCCACCACGGGTAAGGACACCAACGCGGGCACAGCAGCCAGTCCCTTCCAGACAATTCCTCGTTGCAAGAGCATGCTCAATGCCGGCGATACGTGCTACATCGAAAACGGAGTTGTGGCCAACACCGTTGACAATTTCGACGCCACCCTGGAACTCGAAAAGGGCGGATCAGCGGGCAGCCCGATCGCATTTGTGGCCTATCCGGGAGCTACAGTCACCCTGGGCAGTTCCGGCATTACCTATGGCCTCCGCGTTCCGAACATCAGCGTCTCAGCCAACTATGTGACGGTGGCCGGGCTGTTCTTCAGTCCCAGCCAGCAAGGCATGGACCCTACCAACTCCACAAACTGGAGAGTGATTGGCAACAACCTCCAATGTCCTACTGCCAACGGCCAAAATGGCTGCTTTACCACGCATGAAATCAGTACGATTAAGTATTTCGGTAATGAAACCACGAACGTAGGCGTATCAGCTGCCAGCAAGCAGCAGCACGCGGTCTACTTTTCCAGCGACACAAACCACGTAGAAGCAGCGTGGAACTACATACACGACAATCGCAGCTGCCGCGCTATGCAGTTCCATTCTTCGCCGCTGGGCGGCGGCGGAGCCAGCGATCCTACCGGTCACAACCAGTTCGATCTCTCCGTTCATGACAACCTGATCCACGATGATCCCTGCGACGGAATCAACTTCGCCACCGTAGATCCATCCCAGGGAAAAGTTGAAGCCTACAACAACGTGATCTATCACGTCGGCATTGGCCCTGATCCGGCTGACGGTGAGGGAGACTACAGTTGCATCCGGGTTTTCGGTCTGACCAATACCGGCCCTCAAGGCGGCGGCACCGTTGAGGTGTACAACAACACTCTGAGGGATTGCGGCTCCCATCCCGGCACTATCAATCAGAGCGGCGCGCTTTACATGGACGGCGCCAATCCCAGCCTGATCACGAATCTGCGCAATAATCTCGTCAACCAGACTGCCACTGAATTCTGGGCTAATGGCGGCAAGACACCGCCGACAACAACCGGATCCACCAACTTGTGGTGGGGTAGCAATCAGGCGCTGCTCACGCAGACCACGAACAACCTGCACTCAGATCCGCTGTTTCTGGATGTATCACTGAACAACTTCCACCTCGTATCCGGCAGTCCGGCAATTGACGCGGGCGTCCTGATCAATTCCAGCAATACCTATAAGAATTTCATGCCGTGGAATGGAAATCCGGCAGACAGCGATGGCGTAATCCGGCCGCAAGGCTCGTCTTACGATATCGGCGCCTACGAATTCTTCACCGGCAGCGGCTCGCGCCCGAATCCACCAACAAACTTGTCAGTGGTGGTGCACTGAGAAAAACGAGTCGATACCACACCTGAGACAGATCACCGGATATCGATGTCGGAGCTTCTTAGTTAGTGCTGTTGGGTCAGGAAGACCTCGTAAACTTCACGGGTCTTCCTAGCTATTTCTTGCCAATCTGTTCCTTGCGAGCGCCCCTGAGCGAGCGCATCTGCGATTCTGGTGCGCTCCTGAGGTTGTTCAATGAGCGTTTGCAGAGATGCAGCCAGTGCTCCCACATCGCCATAGTCAACCAGCAAAGCCGTTTCCTTGTCCTTCAGGTACTCCTGGAAAAATGGCAGCCTGGTGGCGACCATGGCTTTTCCATAATTCAGTCCAGTCAGGAGCGCGCCACTTGTTGTGCCTGCTTTGTAGGGATAGACCTGTATGTCCGCTGCCTGGTAGAGAAGCGGAAGCTGATCGACGGGAATGAATTCCAGGCGAAGATCAACCGAGCTCGCAAGCCCCTCGGCCTTGATTTTTTCCTGAATCTCCTCCATCACGGTTGGATCGCCAGTACCGGCAATGAGCAGCCTGCCCTTCGCGCCTGATTTCTGGACCTGTTTCCAGGCATCCAGGAGAAACGGAATGCCCTTGTAAGGACTGATTACACCCAGCCAGAGCACTAGAGTTTCGTCACCGCGAAGATCCAACGCTGTACGCGCTTCCTTCGGCGACAGTGCAGGTTTCTCCTCGAATAAAGGTCCGTGAGGGATGATCCGGATTTTTTCCGCCGGCACACCAAAATCGTGAATTAGTTCGGCGCGAGCACTCTCGCCGTGACAAATCAGGGCATCAGCCACACTATAAGCGCGGCGAAATAGTCGTATACCCTGATGCGGCGCATCCTGCCGGGTCACGTTGTGGACGGTATAGACGATGGGGATGCCGCGATGCCGAATCCACTTCAGGAACCAGACTTCAAAGGGCATGCGCCGTTCGAGGAAGGGGAGATACTGGACGTGCAGGACATCCGTCCGCGACTTTGAGAGCCGCAGCCCCAGCATTAACAGGTTGATGAGATACTCAAAGGACTTGATGAGCCGGCGCAGGAGACCCGCGCGAATTCGCCCCCCGTTGTCCAGGAGAAACCGATCCGGCATCAGCCCGGCTTTGTGATAGTAGGTGCGATCAAGATGATAGCGGACTGCCCCCAGGGTGACTTCCACCGATTCGTTCCGCAGCGACGCGCACAAGCGGCCCACATAATAGGGGATGAAAGACCACATCTCCATCATGTAGACGCGGATGATATTCGGGTCACCACCACCCCGCCACGCGCAAGAAGAGCGCGCGTGTTGGGGGCCCCGGTCATCGGGTCGTCGGGTCATCAGGTCATCGGAATACTAGGACTCGTGGCTCGAGTTTGTAGTCTCCGCAGCGACTTGTACACGCGAGTGGACCTCATCCACTCGACCATTCTTCTTGTCCAGCAGTTGCGCGTACAGCTTGCAATAATTTTGAGTCATCACCTGCGATGAGAACCGTTCGCGCACCGCTGTTTGTCCGTTGCGGGCCAGGCGGGCGCGTAGCCCGGGATCGCAAAGCAAAGTGGCAAGCGCCTTCGCCAAGTCAGTGGCATCTCCTGAACGTACCAGCATTCCCGTTTCTCTCGAGACAACAATCTGGGGTACCGCCCCAACAGCAGTGGCTACCACAGGCCGGCCGGAAGCCATCGCCTCCAGGAGTGCCATCGGCATTCCCTCCGAAATAGATGCGAGCGCAAAGACATCCAGTGAGGCATAGATGCTGGGCATATCGTTGCGCGCGCCGATGAAGTGAACGCTCTTCTCGATGTTCAGCTCCCGGACCATTCGTTCCAGCTTCTCACGATCAGGACCATCTCCTACGATGGCAAACAACAGCTGTGGAAATTCGTTCAGCAGTTGCCGCGCAGCCGCAAGGAAGTATTCGATGCCTTTCTGCGGGGTGAGCCGGCCCACGGTCCCGATCACCAGCCGCTCCTCAGCTTTCAACTCCGATTTCAAGACCGGAACAGCGGATTGAAACGGAGTGAGATTGATTCCGTTGTCAATCACCGTGATCTTACCCGCCGGAACACCTGACTGCCGAAGCTGCTCGGCAATTCGCTCTGAGACTGCGGCTACGGCATCAAACCGGCGGAGCACCAGGCTGTCTAGAAATTCATAGAAGCGAACCGCCGCAGTCTGCCGTGTCCAAAGATGTGAGGTTGCCACCAAGGGCAAATGGAGCCGCCGCGCTGCAAACCAGGCATAGATGTCTGACTTGTATCCGTGCGAATGCACCAGATCAATTCCCTGAGTGCGGATGATCTCTCGGATTCTCCGCACCGTTCCCAGATCGAAGCGACGACGGCACGGGATACGGATCACCTGGAGGCCGCAAGACTCGAACTGGCTGACAACGGAGTTAGGTGTGGCGTGAGCATTTTCGAAAACGCCAACGCAGGCCGGATGGCCGCCCTGCTGAAGATCACGGGCCAGGGCGGCTACAACGTTTTCCGCGCCATAGAAGCCTTCGCTGCTGATCAGGTGCAGAATCTTCATTGGCCACCGTTCAGCTTGGCATCATCAGGGCCGGTCCAGCCGGAAAACCGGGCCCACAATTGATAATAAAGGTTGTCTCCCAACAGGTGGCGGGCAGAGCGCTTCACCGCTTGTTGTCCCCGGCGAAGCCCGGCCTCAGCCCGGCCCATGGTCATCCAGCGAAGAAGGCGGCTAGAGTCCAGCGACTGAACTGCAATCAATCTTCCCACTACTTCCATCTTGTCCAGCTTTCGCCGCGCAGGCCAGGGATTGGAATCAAATAGCTGGCGATAACCGGCTGCGGCGCACGCTCCCAACACCCGGCGATTCCACCGGCCGTGTGGCGCTGACAGTGCAGCGACCGGAGCACCCAACCGGTCTTCCAGCACCTCGCGTGTGCGTACGAGTTCAGTACGAAGATCGTCATCCGAGCAGCGAGTCAAAAATGTATGCGACCATCCGTGTGCTTCCACGCGATGGCCCAGCGCGACCAGCTCCCGCAAATGCGCCCAAGTCATGAAATCTTTGTGTTCGCCCATGCGGCTGCCGATCACAAAGAAAAGTGCCTTGCACGAGTACTTCTGCAACAAAGGCAGCGCCATGACGTAGTTTGAGATGTGCCCGTCATCAAAAGAGAACACTAGCGGCGATTGTCCACCACTGGAGTTACTGGTGAGTTCAGCCGAAACTTGCAGATGTTCTTCAAAATTCTGACAAGTCAGCGCATAGCTGTAATCCGTCAGCTCCGGCGTAAGCTCGTGATAGGCAACTACCGTGGGACGTACGGCTCGCCCAACAGCCAGAGTCGCAGGTTTGTGCGCAACGGCAAGCGGCTGCGGTGGCAGACTCGAAATGGGCGCCTTCGACATAGGCAGTTACGCCGGGCTGAACTGCGGCCCGTCCTGCGCGGGAAGCTGTTCAGGATCCTCGGCAGCTTCAGCGTTGTGCGCCTCCTCGCTATGTTGCCCACTCATTACACATCCAAGAATCACCCACAAATACCCATCCACCTGCTGATAGGACCACCGGTCTCCGAACAGGTTCAAGACAACCGTGCTCGCCAGCAGCGCA
>DATDGH010000123.1:0-2362 GCA_036522215.1 Candidatus Angelobacter sp.
GGACGCGTCATTCCTCGATGCGGCGGACACCTTGTGGGGTATTTTCTTCCTTACGAAGGAACGAATGACATCGCCTGGGGGCTGATTGCATTCGACAACCTGTGTTCGTACGAGGCGTACCGAACGCGCCTGAAGGCAGACCCGGAAGGGCGCGAGAACTTGGCGATGGCGCAAACAAAACGATTCATTGTTCGCGAAGAGAGAAACTTTGTCGAAGTGGTCGATGGAACTTTCGGCATTCCCGCGGCGCTGCCAGCAGCACGGTGAGGCGAGATTTGCGGAAACCGTGGGAACGCGGCGGCAACCTGATCGATGTGAGCGGTTTCACGGGGGTGGGTCGGAGGGATACCAATGAACGCCAGATATTTTTCTGCCTAGGATCTCACGCTGCAAATACTCCTCCCGAGCGCCTGAACAAAGTCATCGGCTGAAAGGCCGGGGGGCACTTCCCTCTAGTGCTTGCAGAAGGTGGCGTTCTTTGCCGTGACGCTGCTAGACTTTGCTGCACTCTGAGGTGATTCTGGGATGAAACTGATACGAACGGGCGAGGTGGGGCGGGAGAAGCCGGGCGTGTTGCGGGAGGATGGGACGCGAGTGGATGTGTCGGGATTCGGGGCGGATTATGACGAGGCGTTTTTTGCGGACGGTGGGATTGGCACGCTGAGAAACTGGGTGGCGGCGCATGGGGATTCGGCGCCGCACGTGTCTCCGGCGGTGCGATTGGGGGCGCCGATTTGCCGGCCTAGTAAGATTGTGTGCATTGGGCTGAACTTCCGGGATCACGCGGAAGAGAGCGGGATGGAAATCCCCAAGGAGCCCGTGATTTTCTTCAAGGCGACTTCTTCGTTGGTGGGACCGAATGACGCCGTGGTGATTCCGAAAAACGCGACGAAGCTCGACTGGGAGGTGGAACTGGCGATTGTGATGGAGAAGAAGGCAAGCTACGTCAGCCGAGAAACCGCGATGGAATATGTGGCGGGCTTTGCGCTGCATAATGATTATTCAGAGCGCAGCTTTCAACTGGAACGGGGCGGACAGTGGGTGAAGGGAAAGAGCGCGGACACCTTCGCGCCGCTGGGGCCGTTCCTGGCGACGAAGGATGAAATTCGAGATTACAATCAGCTGGGCATGTGGCTGAAGGTTAATGGAGAGTTCCGGCAAAGAGGATCCACGTCGAAGATGATTTGTGACGTGTCGAGACTGGTGGCTTACGTAAGCGAGTTCATGACGCTGCTACCGGGAGACGTGATTAGCACCGGGACACCGCCGGGTGTGGGCCTGGGGATGAAGCCGCCACAGTATCTGAGGGCGGGCGACGTGGTGGAACTGGGAATCGACGGCTTGGGAGAATCGCGGCAGGATGTTGTGGAGTATCGGTGAAAGAGAACTAAGCAAAATGGTCGGACTACTCTCCATTATTGCGCTGGGTTTTTTTCTCGGCATGCGGCACGCGACCGACCCGGACCACGTCATCGCGGTTACGACGATCGTGAGCCGGCAGAAAAGCGTGCGTCAGGCGGCTTTGATTGGGGTGCTGTGGGGAGTGGGCCACACGATCACGATCGTGGTGGTGGGCTCTGCGATCATTCTGTTTGGCTTGGTGATTCCGCCAAGAGTTGGTCTCACAATGGAATTGTCTGTTGGTCTGATGCTGATTCTGCTGGGGATTCTGAATTTGTCCGGCATTATGCGCTGGATTACGGAGACGGTTACGCCTCTGCACGCCGGGCAGTACGCGCATCTCCATGGACATAGTGACGTGCACAGCCATCCGCACAGCCACAATCCTGAGAAGCGTGGCCACTCAAAGGATGCGACTCCGGTGAGCTGGATGAATCGCGCATTTGGCCGGTTGGGTTTGTATCAAGTGATGCGGCCCTTGGCGGTGGGCATTGTTCACGGACTGGCCGGATCGGCAGCCGTCGCGCTGCTCGTGCTCACGACTATCCGCGTGCCGTCCTGGGCAGTGTTGTACCTTCTGGTATTTGGGATCGGTACCGTCGCGGGGATGATGTTGCTCACTGCAGCGATTGCCGTGCCGTTTACGTTTTCCGAGAACCGTTTTGCACGGCTCAATCGTGGTCTGGGGTTGCTCTCAGGAGTCGTGAGCCTGGCCTTCGGGGTTTTTATTGTGTATCAGATGGGATTCGTCCAAGGGCTGTTCACGCATAGTCCTCGTTGGGTACCTCGTTGATTTGCCGTTGAGAACTTGGGCCTGCGGCAAAGGACTCCATCACCGCAACAAAGGGAAAAAGTTAGTTTTGACACATGGGGATTGCAAGAACAGCTGCGCACTGAGCGAAAATAATTTAGAATAAGAGTGCGTCGAGAATGGGCGTGTAGCTCAGCTGGGAGAGCACCT
>DATDGH010000124.1:0-27425 GCA_036522215.1 Candidatus Angelobacter sp.
CTGGCTGGTGTTCGCTGCAACCATGCTACCTGTGGCTGCGCAGTGCTGCCCGCAAAAACCCCAGGCTGCCAAGCGCCAGGTGCTGTGGCAGAAGTTGCAGGAGCAAATCCGCGCTGCGGACCAGCAATTGGATGGCGTGCTGGCCGTGGCGGTGAAGGACCTCACGTCGCAGGAAGAATTCTTCATCAACCCTGACGAAATCATGCCTCAAGCCAGCTCCATCAAAATCACGGTGCTGGCCCAACTCTATCTCCAGGCGCAGCAAGGCAAACTGAAGCTGACGGACGAGTATGTCGTCCGCAAAGAGGACCTGGTTCCGGGCAGCGACATCATGCTGGGGCTCACTCCGGGCAAGACGCGGCTGACACTGCGTGATCTGGCCACCATGATGGTTGCCGTAAGCGATAACAGCGCCACCAATGTGCTCATTGACCGCGTGGGCCTGGAGAACGTCAATTCAATGCTGGAGAGCCTGGGACTCCATGGCACGCGCCTGCGCCGCAAGATGATGGACCTGAAAGCGGCCAGTGAAGGCCGGGAAAATGTTTCCACGCCACGGGAGATGATGACTCTGCTGGAAACCATCTATCGGGGCAAGCTCCTGAACAAGGAAATAACAGATGATCTGCTCAAGGTCCTCAGCACACACAAGGAAAGCTCGCTGCTGCAGGGTCTGCCAGACGATGCAGTGGCCGCCAGCAAACCAGGGGAACTCGAAGCGGTACGCAATGACTCCGGAATTGTGTTCGTGAAGAACCGTCCTTACATACTGTGTGTAATGACCGCTTACCTGAAAGATGAGAAGGAGGGGGCTGCGGCCATCCGCAAAATCTCGGCTCTGGCGTACAGTTATTTCGATCGCGTCAGTCGGGCCTCGGAGTATGGGCGCGTAGTGTCGCCGAAATAAAAGCATTCAGCCGGGTCGCTGCGCCGCGACCTCTGAGTACTGTCTTTTCTCATTTATAATCAAAGGTTCTGCTAACCGTCCCGAGCATAGCTGGAAGGAACTCATGCCGACTGATGTAATCATGCCCCAGATGGGGGAGTCGATTTTTGAAGGCACCATTACTAAATGGCTGAAGAAGCCAGGCGATAAAGTCCAGCGTGACGAACCGCTGTTTGAAATCTCTACTGACAAAGTCGACGCCGAGATCCCGGCTCCGGCCAGCGGTGTTTTGAAGGAAATCAAAGCCAGCGAAGGCGCTACCGTCCAGGTAAATACGGTAGTCGGCGTGATTGATGCCGAGGGCGCCCCGGCTTCATCGTCAGCGCCTGCTTCCAAACCGGCCAAACCCGCTGCCCAGGCTACGAGCGCTTCCACGGATGGCCCGGCACAGGTAAGACCTGCTCCCCAGGCGGATGGGACCTCAACTCCTAAACAGCCTCCTGCCACAGAGAGTGCTCCCGCAGTTCAGAGTGGCGGCAATGGCGGCCAGGGCATAGATGTGATCATGCCGCAGATGGGCGAATCCATCTTTGAGGGCACCATCACCAAGTGGCTCAAAAAACCGGGGGACAAGGTCCAACGCGACGAGCCGTTGTTCGAGATTTCCACTGACAAAGTGGATGCCGAAATTCCCGCTCCCTCTGCAGGAGTGCTGCGCGAGATCAAGGTGCCGGAAGGTTCTACCGTCCAGGTCAACACCGTGGTTGCCGTAATTGGCGACGGCACGGGTACACCGGCCAAAACGGCGGCGCCTGCTCCGGCTGCGCGACCCCAGGAAAAGAAAGCTGAAGCCCCCGCACGCGTGCAGGCGCCACCGGCGGAACGCCCGCATGAAGTGATCAGCTTCCCTGGCGGTAATCAGGAGCAGTCCGGCGACGGTGAGCGCATCCGCTCCTCACCGCTGGTCCGTCGAATCGCCCGGGAAAACAATGTTGATCTTTCCGGCGTGGCGGGAACAGGGCTGGGCGGCCGCATCACCAAAGACGACATCCTCAACTTTGTGCAACAGCACGGCCCGGAAGCAGCAAAACCTGCGGCACCTGCGGCGACGCCTCAGCCCACTGCTCGCCCGGCGGCGCCTCCATCGGCGCCACAAGCGCGTCCCACAACTGCTGCCGCGCAGCCGGTACCTCTGCCTGAGCTTGGCGGCGAATTGGTGCCCATGACGCCCATGCGCAAGAAGATTGCCGAGCGCATGGTGGAATCGAAACGCACCAGCGCTCACGTCCATACGGTCTTCAAGGTGGACATGACGCGCATTGTGAAGCTGCGGGAGAAAGTGAGGCGGCAGTGGGAGGAACGGCATGGCGTGAAGCTGACCTTCATGCCCTTCATTTCCAAGGCTCTCATGCATGGCATTCGACTGAAGCCCATTGTGAATGCCTCTGTAGTCGGGGATGCGATCCAGTATCACAAGAACGTCAACATCGGCATTGCGGTGGCGCTGGAGTGGGGACTAATTGTTCCTGTGGTTAAGGGCGCGGAGAATTTAAGCTTCGTTGGATTACAACGCGCCATTACCGATCTGGGCGAACGGGCGCGGGCCAAAAAACTGGTGCCGGATGAGGTACAGGGCGGCACCATCACCATCACCAACCCGGGGATCTTCGGGCCCCAGTTTGGTACTCCCATCATTCTCCAGCCCCAGGTCGCAATCCTGGGCATGGGCGGCATTTTCAAAGAACCGGTTGTCATTAGCGATGAGCATGGCAACGATTCCATCGCCATCCGTCACATTATCCGCCTGACGCTGGGTTACGATCACCGCATCATTGACGGCGCGGAGGCCGACCAGTTCATGGTGGCAGTCCGCGATTATCTGGAGAAATTTGACGAAGACATTGGGTAGCTGTGCCGCCAGTGGACCAGATTGAAAAAACTTGGCTTTCGACTGAATTGATCGTGGACGCCATCGGTTCATCGGGTCATCGGTGCATCGGGTCATCTGAAGGCACAACCAACGCGTCGACATACTACGTGCCTGCTGATTGCAGAGATTTAGGCGTTATGTTAGCGGTAACCAGAGTCTTGTTTTCATTGCGATGCAAGCTGTGTGTCCTTGGCGAGAATTTGGTAATTGGGTAAGTCGGTAAGTTGGTAATTTTAAAAATCAAGAGTGTTTGTGGCCGCCGAAAATAGTTCTTTTCCCTCCGTAAGTACTTTGGCTGTGATCTTTTGCTTCTGCTTTTGCATCTGACTACCTGAGTTTCTGCTCATGCTGCCACCCATCTTGGAAATTAAATTCCAGTGTAAAATTAGCTGCTCTCTCTTGCGGGCAGCAACTTTCCCGCATTCAGCGGTGTTTACGAAAGGGGGGTTTCTCCGCCTATGCGCATTCTTGCCACGCTGCTCTTAAGCTGCTCTCTTTTTATGAGTTTAGTGTCCTGCGGTGGTGGTGGATCCACGCCGCCTCCGCCGCCACCGACGGTTTCTGTAACTCCGAGCACAGCTACAGTGGGCCTGGGGGCTACGCAACAATTCATGGCCGTCCTTAGCACAGGCGCGGCAACCACAGCAACCTGGAGCGTGGGCGGAGTGCAAGGCGGAAATTCTACCGTCGGCACAATTGATAGCAGCGGCAAATACACGGCCCCTGGCTCGTTTCCATCTCCAAACGCCCTCATGGTGACCGCAGCCGCTTCCGCGGGCACAGCCACGGCCAATCTAACGGTCGTCTTTCCCAACAACAACCACACCGCGCAAACAATCCCAGTTAAGCTGGGTACCAGCGGAGGGAACGCCACCGATTTTGTTGACAATGGGACGACCAGGACCTGCTGCTCCGGCACTCTGGGGGCGCTGGTAACACGCGGCGCCACTTTTTTCGTTTTGAGCAACAACCATGTGCTGGACAGGTCTGATGCTGGATCTCCGGGGCAGAATGTTCAACAACCAGGACTGGTAGACAACCAATGTGACGTGAACAGCGCACCACCCGCTACAGTCTTAGCTAATTTGACGGAACAGGCCGCGCTCAAACCGAGCCCTTGCAACGGCACTCCATGTACCGGACCGGCGCCAAGCAATGTGGACGCCGCGATTGCGGCCATTAACCTGGCGGATGTAGACAACACCGGCAGTATTCTTGATCTGGGAGCCGCCGGCTCCAGCAGCATCGCTGCCGCTCCACCTTCGGCCACTCTTGCGAATCCGGCCACAGTCCTGGCTGGTAATGAAGGTGTGGCAAAGAGCGGGAGGAGTACCGGCCTTACCTGCTCGAACCTGCAGGCTGTTAACGCTTCCGTCAGCGTGCAATACAACGCAGCGTGCGGCGGCGCGGTGGCCTTCACCTCTACGTTCGGCAATCAAGTGGTCATCAACGGCGGCAGCTTTAGCGCCACAGGAGACTCGGGATCCCTGGTGGTAACCTCAGACACTGCGCGGCCGGTTGCCCTGCTGTTTGCAGGAAATACCAGCAGCACTACGGCCAATCCCATTCAGTCTGTTCTGGCCGCTATGCCTGGCGGTCCGGTAGCTATTGTCGGCGGAGCGGATCATGCAGTGAGCTGTCAGCCCACAGCGACTGCCAGCTCTGCCAGCACCACCGTGGGAGCTAGTGCGGCAAAGCTTTCCGTAGAAGAGAACAATCGCGTCACCGCAGTCAAGGAAAAGCACGCCAACCAGTTGCTGGAGAATCCAGAGATCAGCGACATCAATGTTGGCGCCAGCGCCGATAGTCCGCAGGAAGGCGCCCTGGTAATTACAGTCCGAGGCGCAACCAGCATCCCGGCGGTAATGGATGGCGTTCGTACGCGCGTAGTGTACTCCGGCTTCACGGAGCCTCGCGCTACAGTCGCTGATCTTGGCCGTGCCGCGGCTATTAAAGAAGCTCACGCGGCCGGCCTGATGCAGCAAGCGGGGATCCAAGGCGTGGGTGTAGGCGTGAGCGATGACAACACCGCTGAACCAGCCATGGTGATTTATGTGATCTCCGGCACTCAGCATCAGCAGATTCCGCCGGTCATTGACGGCCTGCGCACCAAGATCATTGAAGGTGATCGCTTCCGCGCGTTCGGTTGGGGCAAGGAAACGGTGAAGCCGGCGTGTTCAAAGAAGACGCAAGAGAAATTGCCAGTGACCTCTCACTTCACTTCGAGATAAACTCAAAGCAATCTACTGGATTCCCATTTCTCTCGCGGCGGTCCGTGCCAAACTCGGAAGATCTGAGACAGCGGCGATTTGGATTCCGCAGCGTTCCAATGTGTCCAGGGCGAACCCAACCTGGGCTTGCTTTTCCAGACCATCCTCTACGATGGCCGTGAGATGCGCCTGTGCTCCTTCAGCTTTTCTGATGCCCTCAACCAACTCTGGGTAGCTGAAGGCCAGGACCTTGGCTGCATTTACATCAGTTTTGAGGGCCGTGGCATGAAACATCCTGACCAGGGATTTGGCGCTATAGCCGCAATCAATTTCCAGCGGGTCTGCTGATCTTGTGTACTGCGAGACAGCGATATTCGTCCGCATGGATCGCCAGACTCCCTCCCGCTGAAATTCCTTTTGCATGCTCTGCAAAATCGCCTGGCGCGCGCTTTTGGCCCTGGCTGTGGGCCGGCGGGGCGCGTCCAGGTACATCCTGGCCAGTTCGTCCGCCTCCTGCGACGGCGACGAAGTCAGGCAAGCCCTGGATTCGGATGCCTGGAAAACATTGGAAAAGGAATCTTCAATTCTTCTGAGCAGCCACTCTTCACCGCCATGGCCAGTGAGTTCGTCGCGGAAGGCTTCCAGCAATTCGGTATCGGCCTGCGGATCCAGGGCTTGCACCCGCGACCAGTCCCGGGTGAACCGCAGCTCCGGCTGGCCTTTCGGCGGGAGAAGCACCACGCCGATGTTCACGAATTCGTTTTTTACCGCATCCGGCACATAACGCAGAACAAAAAATCTGCAGTGCTGCATTTGCGCGTCAATTATGCTCATTTTGCTGTTCCTCGATTCACTTCGCTCACGTTTGCTCATTCGCTCCGCTCACCCCTGCCTAAAGGTCCGCGCATGCTTCGCATGCGCTAGGGGCTGATACTTGCTCGGTCCACCGCTTGCGCGATGAACCGCCATGCAGGAAACGGATTGCGTGAGGAATCGCGAAAGGCCGAAATCAACTCGCGTACCTTTGTCCGGCGCTGAATGATGGTATCGATCAATAGATTCAGGGCCTCCCAGTCATCGCACCATTCCGGAGGAATGTCTTCGCCAGTCTTGCGAATGATCTTCGGGTCAAGTTTCTCAATAGCGGGAAGCCACGGCTCGAAGGATTCCCACCCGGTAACGTGAGCGTAGACGTAGTTGCGGTAATAGACACCGTGCAGGGCAAGATCAGGAAAGGTCCATTCACCGGCGTTGAAGCAATAACCCTGATCGATAAAACTCGCGTTGTATTTCCGGTCGCGGGAGTTGCGCCAGAAGACCGTCTGCCGTCCATCGGCGTTGCCCAGCCATTTGTCCAGGCTCAGCATGCCCGCAAAGGCCTCAGGGTTTCTTACCCGCGCAAACATGCTTTCCGGCAGGTAATCGAAGACCTGTCCCTGGAAGGGATCGCAAACATAGCGCGCGCCAAACTGCAAGCCAGACTTGCACGGGACAGAATGCCCCACGTTCTCCATGCGCATTTCGGGAGTGTTTTGCACCAGCCAGTCACTTACGAAGATGATCTCTGCATCGGGCACCGGCAGGCCAACAGCCCTGGCCAGGCGCGTTGCCAGGAATTCATTGGTCAATACTTTCAGGTGTTGAGGATTGTTTTGAAATTTCACTACGTAGTAGTGCCCATCCTCGGCGAGCATGAGGTGCGATTGCGCGCCGCCGCGCATCCTTCTGACATGCTGCTGCGCCTGAACCGGCATAGACCTCTACCACCGGGTTGACCGGATTGAGCAATCTGCGACTCTCGGCAAAGGGGATTATTGATGTCAGCAAGCGGGTGATCGCACGGGATCAGGTGATCGCGCGTGATCAGAAAACCGGGTGAACCCACCCTATATCCGATGCGCAGACTAGCTCAATTCTAAATAACTCGACCAGCAGTCCTTAAAGAGTCACAGGTTAGCCATTGTAGCAATTGACATGTGCTTACATGTGCTGACTGGCAATTAAGTCTGGGACTTGCGCATGGGCGCCTGTTCGCGCTCGTAAACCATTATGAAGTTCTCTACGCTTTCAACGTAGACGTCGGCAAAGTCCACAACGTAGCGTCGCCGCTGGATCAAGTTCATGGCGTCTTCCAGCGTCCAGCCCAGAGCGCGCAGCACTGCCAGCGTCATCATGGGTGCGCGATGCACCCCGGCAGCGCAGTGAATATAAAGCTTGCTGTGAGGTTCCTCCAGCGCCTCCAGGGCGAAGGTCACTCCCGGATGAAACAGCTCTGGAGGCTTAGACTGAAAGTCATCATCGGTGGGGTTGAAAAGGACTTTGACGCCATAAGGTTCGGCAATAGGGCGGTCATCAAACTCGATCTGCATGTCGATGATATGAGTTACTCCCATTGTGGCCAGTTCCTCCATGTTCTGGTCGTTCCATATTCCGCCACCCACCGCGATGCGATCGGTCACCCAGGTCATATCCATAGCTGCATTTTAGATGCTGGAGGCGGGTTGCGTCGTAATCCGAGGCAACAAAAGTTACTATTTCTTTCCAGTGAAATTCTTTACACCTTTATTGCAGAAAGTTATGCTTTCTTCAGATGAAATTCCGCCAATTGCAGGAAAATCTACGACGCAGGTTGCTGGAAAGGGTTTCGCGGAGGGAGCTTACTGCGCTGGGGCTGGCGCGGCAAACCGGCTTCCAGCAGCCGCACATCACCAACTTTCTCAACCGCAAGCGGTTCCTGAGCCTGGAAGCCATGGACCGCGTACTTTCTGTCCAAAAGCTGTCTGTGCTTGATCTGATTGATCCGGGCGAGATCAATAAGCGCGCCAGCATCGTGCCGCCCAGTGAAGATGATTTCGAAAACGTGTTGTTGGTGGAAGGGACTATCGCCGCCGGTGAACCTATCATCACCAACGAACGGGTCAAAGACATTCTCAAGTTCAAGAAGAGTTTTCTTCGTCGCCTTCGACCCTCGGCGGAATCGCCGCGCGAGGGCTGGCTGCGGTTTGTGCTGATCAAGGTGGACGCCAACGATGGCATGAGCATGTACCCGCGCCTCCTGCCCGGAGCGACGGTCCTGATTGACCGCCATTACAGCTCGCTGGAGCCCTATCGGCGGCAGGAGCCCAACATGTACGCCGTCCGCCACAACGGCGGCGCCACGGTCAAATACGTGGAACTCTCAGGACGAAACCTGGTTCTGCGGCCGCACAACCAGTCCTATCCGGTCTCCATTGTGGCCATTGAAGAGGGTAAGACCTTTGCTGACTACATGGTCGGACGGGTGTGTCATGTGGCCATCGAGGTGTAGTTATGGATGTTTCCTTCCTTTGCAAGACTCCTGCTGCGACCTTCCAAAGTTCTACAATAAACGTATCTTAAATTTTTTGGAGGGCAGCACGTATGGACCCGCTTACGGGACTAATAGGCACACGACGCAACGAGGACATCGCTCTGGACATGATGAAATTCATCGCTTCCACTACCGGTTATGGCAAAATCGGCTCTCCCAGTGCAGGATTTCAGGGAGGCACCGTGGCCAAACCTGAAGACTATGCAGCACACCTGCTGGAGCTGTATTCCAGGTGCCTGAACACGGTCAACGGCCGGAAGTAATTTGCAGGAAGGGTTTGCGTTGATATGGGCTTCTTAGGGATAATCGGGAGCAGCCGCCAGGGCGGCCTCCCGGCCCCGTGAACCTACCGAATTACATTACGCTCTCGCGTATAGCAACGATCCCGCTGCTCATCTGGATCCTTACCACTCCCTACTTCAACCATCCGCATTTCAGCCACTACAGCGGCGAACGCTTCATCCTGGCTTCGGCCTTGTTCATTCTGGCCTCTATCACCGATGGTTTGGATGGTTACCTGGCGCGGCGCCGCGGGCAAATTACGACCATGGGAATCCTGCTCGATCCCCTGGCCGACAAGTTGCTCATTACGGCGGCATACATCACCCTGGTGCAGATCAGTCCCGAAATGGTGAACGTGTGGGTGGCGGTAATCATCATCGGCAGGGAGTTCCTGGTTTCCGGACTGCGCTCCATTGCATCTTCGGCGGGTTTCACCATTGAGGCCAGCGACCTGGGCAAGTTCAAAATGGTGGTGCAGATTGTGTCTGTGGTAGCGGCGATTCTGGCGCTGCATTGGGAATCCTGGGATTTCCGCTTTTTCTTTTTTCCCGTCCGCGTAATCGCCCACACGGCAATCTGGTTCATGGTGGCGGTATCCGTCATCTCCGCCGTCGATTACTTCGTTGCCTTCTGGAAGAAGATTGACCAGCGAGTGGAACGCCGCCGCAGGCGACTCTTTGTCCTGAGCCGGCGCAAGAAAAAACCAGTCCAGCCTGCTGAGGCAGATAACCCGGCTAAAGCACATTAGGCCATTCACCCAGAGCTTCCTGATGAGGTACTTGAACTTCGAAAGAGAGTGAAGTTCATCCGGGAGAGGCATGACAGCGCGCTTGACAGTCATGAACTCGAAAAAGCCCGCTTCTACTCCGACGAACTCCGCAAGGAGCGCGAGAAGCTCAAGTCCATGGAAGACAAGCACAAGCTGAGTGAACATTCAACTGCGACCGTCACGCGCGATGACATTGAAAGAATCGTTGCAGAAAGGACAGGCGTTTCCATGGGGTTGTTACGGCAATCCCGCGCTCCAAGGCGGGTCTGATGCTTACCTTCATAGCATTTTATCGCTTCTGGGTTATGCCATGGTTCCATTTTGGAACAATCACTTTATATATATTGTTATGCTTCTATACATACTCAGCACACACCTGTGACACAATTGTCCTGGAATTAAATCAGCAGTTGGAGATTTATATTTTCAGGAGTGTTGAACCATGGATAGCAAAGCTAAGAAACTAGTTTTAAGCCAGGAAACCCTGCGGAACTTGCTCCGCAATGCACCTCGCATGGAGCCGAACCATGCCGGAACGCATACCTGTGACAATGGCGCATGCCCCAGCCATCATCCTCCGCATTGCATGGGTTTGGCCGCAGGAGCCAAACAGCACTGAATTCGAGGGCGCAAAACGGCGATCGCGGCACCCCAAGGGTGAGACCCGCAGCTCGGGTTGACGCAGCGGGCCTGGCCTTTCGTCCTGTTCACCGATCGCAATGCAGCTGCCCATCCAGATTGACGATGCCGCTGCGGCAGCTGTCCAGGTCGTCGAGTTGAGTCGAGACCCATCGGCCGTCACGGGTTTCGCACTGCGCCCGCAGTGAATTGCCACTGAGGTGGATCTGGCGGCAGGTCTGGGCGTACGTGCCCTGGGGTATGGTGCGGCCATTTCCTCGTGTACATTCAAGGCGCCCCTCATCGTTGACGATTTCCCCCACGCATCCGTTGTAGTCGTCCAGTGTTGTATCCAACCAGCGACCATCGCTGGTCTGGCAGCGGGCGCGCAGAGAATTTCCGTCCACGCGAACACCGTTACATGTCTGGGTATACGACCCCGCCGGCGCACCCCGTTCGATATCTCTTTCCGGATGGCCATAACCGCCGCAGGTGAGCTGTCCCTGGATATTCGTGATATCGCCGGTGCAGCGCCTGAAGTCATCGAGTGAGGTATCCACCCATTGCCCATCGCTGGTCTGGCAGCGGGCGCGCAGGGAATTGCCATCCACGTGAACACCGTTACATGTCTGGGTGTAAGACCCGGTCGGCAGGCCCCGTTCGATATCTCTTTCCGGATGGCCGTAACCGCCGCACGTAAGTTGTCCATTAATGTTGGTGATATCTCCGGTGCACCGAGCAGCGTTGCCCAGGGACGTTTTGACCCAATGGCCGGAAGCGTTTTTACATTTAGCGCTCAATGTATCGCCGCGCATCTTGATACTGCGACAGGTTTGCTGGTAACTGCCTGATGGATTGTCCAGCGCTGCGCCGGAAAGAATCATGGCGCCTACAAAACTTGCAAGCAAGATGGCTCTGCGCATGTCTATATCTCCTTTTTTAGTTGTCCCCCGGTCTTCTAGAGTCTACTCAAGCCGTACGGTAGTTTATAGCCGATTTTCGCAGGGTAACGGGGACCTGCGAAAACCATTGACAGTGCCCTCGCGGACAATGCCAGGCTGGAACGTGTTGTATTCTGCAGGTGTTCGAAAGCTAAAACCACCACTGAGAATGAGTGGCTCGACAGCGTGGTATCCTCTGTTCTCTTAGCTCCGGACCATGTTCCACCGTCCTGTAAAAGCCAACTGCTCTGAGTGCGCACGAAAATGTTCATATCCACTCTGGCCAAGCCGCACCCATGGGAACCTCTCCTGGGGACTGACCAATCACAGGCTGCATTGGCATCAGTGAAGGAGATAGCCGGAGTCTTGACTGCTCAACTTGAAGGCCAGCGAGGATTCTCCGAGCGCAAGCCGTTTCTTGGCGAAGGAGACGCCGGCATCGCAATCTTTTTTGCTTATTGGCATGCCTCCGGTTTCTCAGCGGAGCAAGACCTTGCGTTGAAGTATCTCAATCGCAGCACGAATGCGTTGGCCGAACAGCCCATGGAGCCATCATTATTTGCGGGCTTCGCTGGCATTGCCTGGGCGGCCCAACACATTTCTGGTTTGCTTGCTTCTCCTGGCGATCTGGGTGAGGACATTCTACTCGCCTTGGAAACTTACCTGAACCGCTCGCCGTGGCAGGATGACTACGATTTAATCAACGGTCTGGCCGGTTTTGGGGTCTATTGTCTGGAGTGCAGCTCTTTCTCCACCGCTGCGGTTCGATGTCTGGAGTTGATTGTCGAAAGACTGGAAGAACTGGTGGAACACTGCGATGATGGACTCCGCTGGTTCACTGCGCCCGATGTTCTCCCTGCGCCACAACGGACGATCTATCCGCACGGTTATTACAATCTCGGCCTGGCCCACGGCATGCCCGGAATTATTGCCCTGCTGGGCAGAATCTACTGCGCGGGGATCGCACATAAGAAAGCCAGGCGGCTTCTTGAAGACACGGTGGATTGGCTGTTACGGCAACAGCTCTCCGAGGCCGCGAGTTCCAGTTTTCCCGCATTTCTTGTTCCCGGATCCAAGCCCCAGACTTGCCGGCTCGCCTGGTGCTACGGTGACGCCGGGGTTGCGGCGGCGCTCCTTGTTGCCGCCCGCTGCACCGGGATGGAACCCTTGGAGACTGCAGCGCTCAACATTGCCCGCCGGGCTGCTGCGCGCGATCTCCAGAGCTGCGGCGTCATTGATGCGTGTTTCTGCCATGGCTCTTCCGGGTTGGCACACATCTTTAACCGGATCTATCATGCCACGCGCGAGGAAGTCTTTGCCCGTGCAGCACATTTCTGGATCCAACGCACGCTTCAATTCAGAACTCCCAATACAAGCGCAGCGGGCTACTCGGTGATGGCCGCAAACCCGGCAGGGACCATGGAATTCCAACAGAAGTTCGGCCTGATTGAAGGCATTGCGGGAATCGGATTGAGTCTGCTGGCAGCCACCAGCAATATTGAGCCGCAATGGGACCGCATGTTCATGGTCAATATTCCGGCGATGATTCAGCCATATCCGACGGACCAGCCATGAAGGAATTTTCTCCTTCCGGCTTTTTTGTTCTGCGCACTCCGCTCTTACCAGTGCAGGATTTCCTGGCGCTATCGCACGGGCTCGCCTTCTCCCACGCGCTTCGAAGTGGCAGCGACATTGCTGCCGCGGCTTCAGCCGATCGCAAACTCGTTCGAGCCCGCCTGCATAGCCTGGCGGATCTTCCCGAGGTAAAGGAGGCTCTGTGGCTGGCTTCGCCGGATTTTTTTACAACGCTGTCCCTGTGGAGGAAGGATCCGGAAAGTGAGAAAGGGCAAAGATTAGAGCGCTCACTCTATCGCTACGTCGCGCGGATGGCGAGCCGCCCGACACCCTTTGGCTTGTTTGCCGGCTGCACACTGGGAAAGATAGGCAATGAGACTCGGCTGGAAATTGGCGCACGCACCTCCTACTCCCGCTGCACTCGCCTGGACATGGAATACCTCTGCCATCTTGCAGACAAGATCAGCTCTGATCCGGCGTTGCACAGCCGCGTTTCTTTTCACCCAAATTCCAGCCTCTACCTGGCCGCCGGCCAATACCATCACACCCAGGGTTACTTCAAGGATGGCATGCGGGCCTATCGCCTGGTCGGGACTGATCCGACGCCCTACCTGGCGGCCACGCTGGAACGTGCCTCTTCCGGCGCCACTCCTTGCGACCTGGCCTCAGCGCTGGTAAAAGATGACCCGGAAATAAACGGCGAAGAAGCACACCACTTCATCCGTCAACTCATCGAATCGCAAGTCCTGGTCTCTGATCTCACGCCTCCAATCACCGGCCCCGAGCCCGTTGCGGACATGCTCGCTCAATTCGAAAGCTTGCACGACACATCGCTGAAAAGAGCGCTATGCTCCGTCTCTGAGCGTCTGCAAGAGCTAGATCAAGGCGGGCTGGGAAACGATTTGCAACGTTACCAGGAGATTGTCAGCAGCATGGCCACGCTGCCCGCCGAGTTCAAACTCGATCATTTGGTTCAAGTAGACATGATGAAGCCTGCGGTGCAGGTGTCTTTGGGCCGGCGGCTAGTCCGCTCCGTATTAGATGCCGTGGAGGCTCTGCATTCGCTCGTGCCCGCCCCAGGGGAAGGGCCGTTGGAGCAGTTCAAAAAGGACTTCCGTGAACGTTACCAGGACCAGGAAGTGCCGCTGCTGCTGGCGCTGGACGAAGATGTCGGAATCGGATTTGATACCAAGCCGGGCCACGATGCAGTTCCAGAACCGCTGGTCGAAGATCTCGACTTCTCGTCTTCCGCCGACAACGACACCTTCCATGCTACGGAAGCAGAATTCATCCTGCTGCGCAAACTGGAAGACCTGGCAGAAGAAAAGAAAAGCGTACTCGAGCTGGATGCCGGTCTTCTGAAATCGTTAAGGACAAAAAATCCTTGGCCGCTGCCGGATGCCTTTGCGGTTCTGGGAAGCATGATTAGGCGGCCTGAAGAATCAGAGGATAGACCCTCCTTCTGCCTGCAGAGTGTCCTCGGACCCTCCGGTGCAATGCTCCTGGGCCGGTTTTGTCACGCCGATCCAGAGCTGGCAGCGTGCACTCACCAGCATTTGCAGGCTGAGGAAGCGATCCGCGCCGCCGACCGTGTGATTTTTGCAGAGGTGGCGCATCTGCCGGAAGGCCGCGTCGGCAATGTTCTTTACCGGCCCCATCTGCGTGAGTACGAAATTCCCTTTCTGGCTAATTCACGCGCTCCTGCCGACCGGCAAATCGCACTTTCCGACTTGATGGTCACGGTCGAAAATGACCGCATCATCCTGCGCTCGCAACGGTTAGGCTGCGAAGTGCTGCCGCGCCTGACCTCGGCCCACAGCTACGCTCATGGACGAAACCTCAAGATTTATAAGTTCATCTGCATGCTGCAAACCCAGGGAATCTCCGGCGCTTTGGCCTGGGACTGGGGCATTCTTGAGCAAGCATTGTTTCTGCCCCGAGTAGTACTCAATGACGTCATTCTTGCTCCAGCCCGGTGGCGGATGACCAGAGAAATGATCGAGCAGCTTGCCAGTGAACATGCCATTGAGAGGTTGCGAAAAATTGAGAGATGGAGAACTGCAAGGGGAATACCGCGCTTGGTGCTGCTGGCGGAAGCCGATCACCAGTTGCTGATTGATTTCGAAAATGTCCTGAGCATGGAAACTCTCATTGAATACATCAGCAAACGTGACAGCGCTCGGCTGGTCGAGATGTTTCCCAGCCCGGAGCAACTGTGTGCCTTTGGGCCGGAAGGAAGTTTTACCAATGAGGTCGTGATTCCGTTCGTGCGCGAGAACCGAGTCAAAACATCCCCACGGGAATGGTTCGGCAAACCAGAGACTCCGCTACCGGGGAAGGCGACGCCGGGGCGTTCTAACAAGGCTTATGTCCACGCTGAACCTGGAGGCTCAGGGAACATCGGACGCGTTTTCCTGCCCGGCTCGGAGTGGCTGTTCGCAAAGATCTATGCCAGCCCCTCGCAGCTGGACCATCTGCTCATCGAGCAAATAGCACCGCTGGTCGGGAAGATTATGACTTCACGCGAAGCTGACGCCTGGTTCTTTGTCCGCTACGCCGACCCTGGCTGGCACCTGCGTTTGCGATTTCACGGCGAGCCCGGGAACCTGAGCGCTCAGGTGCTCCCGCAATTGTGGAAGTGCCTGGAGCAGCAAAGGGAGCAAGGTAGAGCATGGAGAGTTCAGCTTGATACCTATGAGCGCGAAATTGAACGCTACGGCGGTGCTGCAGGAATGCAGACCGCTGAGCGCTTCTTTCAGCTCGACAGCGAGTTTGCGCTCGAATTGCTGGCTGCGATGTCCGAGGACCTGGGCGGCAATCTTCGCTGGCGCCTTGCCTTTTGCAGCGCGGATACACTGCTCTCAGGCCTGGATTTCAATGTGGCTGCCCGTCGCGAGCTCGTCAACCGCCTGGAGAAAATGCAAGAAGCAAATTTGGCTGTCGATCACAAACACAAGAAGCAGCTCTCGGGAAGGTTCCGTGATGAACGGCCGGTCCTGGAAAAATTATTAGAGACATCCGCCAACGAACTCCCGCAAGCGGCACGCTCGGCCCTGCAGCGCCTCTCCGGTCATTTGCGCACAATTCGCGCTAAGCTGGAAGCCTTGCAGCAAACCGGCGAACTTAAGAAGACTATCCCGGAACTGGCCGGAGACTATCTTCACATGCACCTCAACCGCGTCTTCCGCTCCGCCGCCAATGCCCAGGAGATGGTGCTCTACGATTTCCTGGGGCGCACCTACGAATCAAAGCTGGCAAGAGAGAAGCAGGCAGTGGAGTAGGGTCGAAATTATTTGCGTATTTCTACGCTCCGCCATTCTCTCTAGCGCTGGTTCCTACGTGATGCAGGTGGAATTTCCTTTCATTCCGGGCACACCCTCCAATACAATTGCTGCAACGCGTTCTGCCATCTGAAGCGTCTGATGAAGAGCATGGCTAAAGTCTTCACCATACCGGTGCTGCCCGATCCCGCACGACGGCGGCGCAATCGCAAAGGGATGGAAAGCAACGATCCTCGCTACATCGAGGGCCAGAGGCTACTGGTGGAAGCCATGAAATACCTGGTCCAGCAGGACCCGGAGCAGAACAAGGACGCCGTCATGCTCCTCTCGGAACACTTCCGCACCCGTTTTCGCATCACCGACCGGCCGGAGGAGTTCACTGTTCCCAGTCCTGGCTAGGCGTTAATCTATTCTTCGTTCCACCCCTCAAAACCGCCATCCGCCTTAAGAAACCTGCGATTTATCCCTACAAAAAACTTAATCCTCAAGCACTTTAATATCCGCTATTTGGAATTTGTATTACGTAACCAATTGATTTTAAAGAGACAAATTAGGTACGCAAGTTGCAGGTATTGGCTTTCAAAGAATGTCGAAGAGTTGGCCCTTTTGGGGTACTCTCAAATTTTAAGAAGCAAAAATGGAGATAGAGGATGAATTCTAAACTGCGCGACAAAGTAGTCCTGGTTGCACTCAGCTTGGCGCTCGTATGGTGCATTCCTGCGATGGGGCAGGTTCTGAAGGGCTCGATTTCGGGCTCTGTGACTGATCCTCAGAACGCGGTTGTATCAGGCGCCACGGTTAAGGCTACCAATTCCGATACCGGGGCGGTTTACACAACCACCAGCGACAGCTCCGGCCTCTTCCGGTTCAATCTGGTCCCGACCGGAAGTTACAAGGTGGAAATCAGCTCTCAGGGTTTCAAGACTGCGGTCGAGAACAATGTTCCCGTCACCGCCGGTATTGATCGGACCTTGGGATCGGTCAAACTTGCGGTGGGTGAAGCCAACACTACCGTAGAAGTAGCCGCGGCTGCGCCCCTCATCGATACGACGCAATCGCAGGTCACCAACACCTTCTCCGGCGTGCAGCTACAGACCTTTACCGGTATTCAGGAAAACGAAGGTCTGGATAACCTGGCGCTGTTTGTGCCCGGCATCACCAATACGCGGGACAATACGTTTTCCAACTCGAACGGTCCCGGATTTTCCGTGGACGGCCTGCGTGGACGCAACAACGACCAGGAAATTGACGGCCAGAATAACAATGACAACAGCGTCGGCGGTCCTGGACTGTTTGTCAGCGATACCGAGTTCGTGCAGCAATACGTACTGGTCACGAACCAGTTTGGTCCTGAATACGGCCGTAATGCCGGCTCGGTGGTCAACATCATCACCAAGTCCGGTACCAATGCCTGGCATGGCAGCCTCTTCGGCTATGAAAACAATTCGGTCTTGAATACGCTGACCAACGGTGAGAAGCGATTTGGAAACTTGACCCAGCCGCCCCGCCTGAACAACGAATTTGGCGGATTCACAATCGGCGGCCCGATGGTGAAGAACAAGATGTTCATCTTCGGCGGGTTCGATGAGCAAATCATTTCCCAGAAGACGCTCTACAGTGCGACTAACGTTACGCCAACACCGGCTGGCATAGCTCAGCTCAATGGCTGCTTCCCTGGCAGCGTTAGCTTGCAGGCCTTCAACAAGTTTGGTCCTTATGCCATCTCTGCTGGTAATCCAACGCCCCTGGCAGGCACTGAGGCATCCGTGGGAGTGGGGCCCAACGTTGCTGGTAATCCATGCTCGACTGTAAATGGCGGTGTGCCGTTTGCCGGCGTCTCGCGCACACTGTCAACGCCGTTCCATGGCTTTGACTGGGTCCTGAAGAATGATATTCAGCTTGGCGGCGACACACTGACCTCGCGCTACATCTTCAACCGTGGCAACACCTTCAATAGTGATCCCGGTGGCGATGGTGCTACTCTGGGATACCCGATTAACGTTACGGCGTTGAGCCAGTCGTTCCTCGAAAGCTGGACGCACAACTTCGGCGCCCACATGGTGAACGAAGCTCGTGTGTCCTTTGGCCGCTTGAACGTGGACTTCGGCGGCAACCAGATCGGCAACACCGTTCCTGTGGCCGGCGGTTTGGCCAACGCCTTGGCACAGGCTACGATCCAGGCGCCTGGGTTTCTTGAGCTTTTTGGCGCTCCTAACAACATTCCCCAATCGAGAATCGTGAATAGCTGGCAGGCTCAGGACAACTGGAACTATGTTTGGGGCAAGCACCAGTTAAAAGCGGGAGTGAATTGGACGTATCAGCGGTCTCCCAATATCTTTCTGCCAAACATCGACGGAACATACCGCTTTGGCACCTGGAGCTCCATGGTCAATAACACACCCAACCGGGTGCGCGTGGCAGAGGGTACACCCTCGCTGGATTTCCGCGAGTATGACACCTTTGTTTACGGCGGAGATGACTGGAAGATCAGCCAGAACCTGACGTTGAATCTGGGAATAACCTGGACCTACTACGGCCAGCCGGAAAACCTGTTCAACACTTTGAGTACGGCGCAGCAGAAGGGCTCCAATCCGTTCTGGAACCCGGCGCTGCCGCTTTCCGTCACCACCTCGCCTATTATTCCAGCGGTCAAAAACAGCTTTGGGCCGAGTGTTGGTTTTGCCTACTCTCCGCAGTGGGGAGGGTTCCTGACCGGCCATGGCAAGACCACCTTCCGCGGCGGCTTCCGCATGCTCTATGATCCGCCGTACTACAACATTTACATCAACGAATCCAGCTCCGCGCCCAACGTCTTCCTGGATAGCTTCAACGGTGGGGCTGCGGCCAGTAAGCCCATGCCAATTGTTCCTACCGGACCCAATGTGCGTGCTTCTCTGCAGCCTTTCCTGACGCCGGGCGTTCTGGATCCGCGCACCCAGGCTGAAACCAATGTCACCCCCCATTTCGGGCCGGACAAGGTCAATGCCGCGAGCTTCGGGTTCGAACGCGAGCTCACCAAGAACTCTGCTTTTGAAGCCCGCTGGGCCGGCAACCGTGCCTACGACCTGTTCCAAACCTTCAACGGCAATCCACAGATCGGTCCGCTGCAGGCGGCTTTTCCCAACCTGGTGCCGGCGAGCCTGACGCCCTGTCCGGCCACCCAGCAAGTTGGACCTGGCAAAGGGACAGACGTGGGTCGAGTTAACTGCGGCACAGGCATTCTCCGAAGCCGCGGAAACGGCGGCTACTCTTACTACAATGGTCTGCAGTTGGAATTCCGGGCCAACAACCTGTTCAAGCAGTTGACTCTGCGTACCGGTTACACCTG
This sequence comes from Candidatus Angelobacter sp., assembly GCA_036522215.1. Classification (GTDB taxonomy): domain Bacteria; phylum Acidobacteriota; class Terriglobia; order Terriglobales; family Acidobacteriaceae; genus Angelobacter. Next base: position 19,170 of record DATDGH010000124.1, read on the forward strand.
GAGCAAGACGCTGGACAACGTGAGCGAGATCTTCGCCACGGGCGGCGCCGGCAACACCACTCCCATCTCGCAAAACCCACTGAATGCCGGGTTGCCAGAAAAGTCATTCTCCGGGCTGGACTTTCCTAAGGCCTGGACTGTGATCTTCACTGAGCAGTTGCCATTCTTCAAAGAGCAGCATGGCTTTATGGGACACCTGCTTGGCGGCTGGTCGTTCTCTGGCAGCTACGTGCTGGAGTCCGGACAGCGGTACACACCAAGCCAGGTCCAACTGGCAACCGCAACCGCAGGAGATTTGTACGATCTCAATTTCTGGGCTAACTTTATTGGGTTCGAGCCTGCCCGGCCATTCCTGGGCAACTTGAGCGCTCCAGCCACAGCGGTCGGCATCTTTGCCGGTGACGGCTGTGCCTTTTTCTCATCTACGGGTACAGATCCCCTCTGCACCGGTAATCCAAACCAACTGGTCAGTTTGTCGGCAGTAGGGGCTTCAGGGTGCGAGGTCAACGCCGCAATTGGCTGTCCCTTTGTTCCGGTAACGAAAAATCAGGTGCGTTTCATTGCCAATACAGGCCAGGCACAAACGGTGTTCGGAACTCCTTTTGGCAACACACCCCGCAACATCGTGCAAGATGCCATAACGAACATCGCCAATGTGTCCGTATACAAATCAATAAAACTAGGTGAACGGGTCAACTTCGAGTTCCGCACCAGTTTCCTGAACGCCTTTAATCACCCCAACTTCTCCAGCGTCGATCCTTTCCTGGAAGATGCTGGGAACAGTGGGTCCTTCAATGGCTTCGGCGATCCGAGCCTAACGAACAGCACGCCTCGCACGATTCTGTTCGGAGGCAAGCTCACCTTCTAACAACGAAGACATTTCCTTCAGGCCCGCCAGATGTAATCTGGCGGGCTTTTTTCGTGTCCAGGACCGCTTGGAACAATCCATTCTGTTCAGCTTGGGCGCCATCAGTGCCGCGAAACCGGGCTGGCCTGGGTTGGTTCTGGTCAAAGGAGGACCGGACACCTCGGTAATTGCTCCCCAAGGCACGTGGAATTGGGTACGAGAGCCAGATGGTGTTGGGGATAACAGAAGCTTCCCCCTAGTTTGGTGGTTGAACTTGTATCAATTGTCTCGGGCAGAAGCCGCCTAATTTAAGACCGCTGCCGGACGTGACCTGCCGGCAGCGGTGTTTCAGCGGATTTGCAAAAAACGGAATTTTGATTGCACTCTTTGCGGTGCAAGTTTTCGATCAAAATGCACCAAAATCGCTCATTTCCTCTGCGACGCTAGGAATCGGTAACTTCGGTAACGTTATTGAAAAATAAGGAGATATTCGTTCCGGATTGGGCGATTGATTTGGTTTTTGTTCCGGAACGGACCGGTTGGCTTCTGGTGACAGCGCAAAGTAGGGCTGGCAGGGCCAGCGATGCCGCTTTGCGATAATTTTGATGGTGTTCATTGGAACCGCGATTCCGCGCATGTAATTGAAGAATTGAGAGATAATTGTTTCGGATTGGGGAGATTCGTTCCTTTTTGTTGCGCAACGGACGGGTAGGTTTCTGGTGACAGTGCAACGGAGGGCTGGCAGGCCAGCGATACCGCTTCGCGATAGTTGATGGGGTAAAACCAGCATGGTGTTAACTATCTGATAAACTTTTCCCAAAAACATGGGGTAGATTCCGCGATTCTGCGCATCCGATTGAAAATTAAAGGAAAAGTCGTTGCAGAACCCGTTGCAGAAGGGTTTTTCGTCGCAGAATCCTGAGGCAGGTCTAGTCGGAGGATGTTTCCGGTTTGCGCGGATGGCACCGACGGATAGCTGTTGGCTCTTGGGTGTAGGCTCAATTGGTTGCAATATTGCGACACACTTCACTCATAAGGTTACGCGGGCTCTCGATCCGGCCCACTTTGGGATAGGGCATGCAACGGGTCGGCCGCGCGTGCCCACAGTGTCAAGATTAAGTATGTCATATTTTTAACTATGTTGTCAAGTATCGATTTTTATGATGTTTCAGGTTTTCGGTATTAAAGGCATTTTCATAAATGAGTGTAGAAACGCTCTAAACTAGTAGGCCCCAGCGTGCCGCCTTGGGCTGAGGCTGAAGCCGATCTGTCCTCCAAAGACTGCAATTATTCTAAATTTGGAATAATCGAGCTGCTTCAATCCAGAAACAAAGATTCGTGAGGTTCGGTACGGATCTAACCTGTTGATTCTTCTACGTATTTCTTGTGGAACTCTGATTGCTTTACACATCTTTAATGACGTTGGGGGATATCTCTCTTAGAACTCTGATTACAAAAACAACACCCCTCTGCGTTGTCGATTCAACAACCAAAAAATGGAGAATAACGGAGAATTGAGGATGAACATAAGACTGCGCGACCGCATCGTTCTCGCCGCCGTTACCTTGGCATTGCTGTGGTGCATCCCCTCTGTCGGCCAAGTGCTGAAAGGCTCGATTTCCGGCACGGTAACTGACCCACAGGGCGCGGTTGTATCCGGTGCCCAGGTAAAAGCGACCAACATTGAGACCGCAGTGGTTTTCACAACCACCAGCGACAGTTCAGGTCTCTTCAGGTTAAATTTGCTCCCCACTGGTACGTACAACATCACCATCACCGCCCAAGGCTTCAAGACCGCTGAAATCAAGGGGAAGACGGTGGGTGCTGGCGAAGATGCCGGCTTAGGCACCATGCACATGGCGGTGGGCGAAACCAGCACTACGCTGGAGATCGTGGGCACTGCTCCTCTGGTAGATACCACTCAGGCGCAAGTTACCAATACCTTCACTGGCACCACGTTGGCTACTTTTGCCGGGGTTCAGGAAAACGAAGGCTTGGATCGCCTGGCGCTCTTCGTGCCCGGCATCACCTCCAGCCGCAGCAACAACTTTTCCAACACCAACGGCGCCAGCATTTCCAGCAACGGGCTCCGCGGTCGCAACAACGACCAGGAAATTGACGGCCAGAACAACAATGACAACAGCGTCGGCGGCCCTGGTCTGTTTCTGAGCGACCCGGAATTCGTGCAGCAGTACGTGATTGTGACCAATCAATTCGGTCCCGAATACGGCCGTAACTCCGGATCCGTGGTCAACATCATTACCAAGCAGGGCACAAATTTGTGGCATGGAAGCCTGTATGGAACGGAAAACAACTCTTTCCTGAACGCCCTGACCAATACGCAGCGAAACACCAACAAGCCAGGCAGTCCTCCGTGCCCCCCAGGGCAGCTGATCTGCAACGGGTTCTCTGGTCCTCCGCGCAGCAATGACGAGTTTGGCGGCGGCACCATTGGCGGCCCGGTGATGAAAAACAAGATTTTCCTGTTCGGCGGTTTCGACCAGGAGATTTTCTCCGGACAAGCTGTTGACACCACTTCCTCGCTAACTCCGACCCCAGCCGGGTTGGTGACGTTGGCTGGCTGCCCAGGAATTAAGCCTGGCGCGCTGGCCCTTCTGCAAAACTTTGGACCTTACGCGATTAGCGCTGGCGGTCCTAGTCCCCGCAACCCACAAACGGTTACTCTCGCAGGCTGTCATAACGTGCAAGTCGGAGGAGTTACCCGCATCGTTCCAGTCCCAGGTCATGCTTTCAATTGGGTAACAAGGACTGACGCCCAGTTGAGTGGCAGCGATACGCTGACAGGCCGCTACATATTCAACCGTAACAACAACTTCAATGGTAATGACAACGGCGCAGCCGGCTGGTTCGACGACGTTCTTGCGTTGAGCCAATCTGCTCTGATCAGCGAGACTCACAACTTCACGCCACGCATGGTGAACGAAGCCAGAGTGTCTTTCAGCCGTCTGGGTGTGGAATTCGGCGGCGGACTGAATCCCCTGGAGCCCCCGGCTGGGCAGCTCGCCAATGCCTTTACCAACATCACCATCACAGGCGCGCTTGGCTTTGGCCCGGCTACAAACCTGCCGCAATCGCGTCTGGTAAACACCTGGCAGGCGCAGGACAACTGGAACTACGTTCTGGGCAAGCACTCCCTCAAGGCCGGTATCAACTGGACCTATCAACGCTCACCGAATATCTTCCTTCCACTAATCAACGGATCATATCGGTTTAGCAGCCTGAGCAGCTATCTGACCAACTTTGCACCCAACCGAGTACAGATTGCGGAGGGCGCCCCGAACCTGGATTTCCGGGAGTATGATACGTTCCTGTACTTTGGCGATGACTGGAAGATCGGCCAGAACCTGACCCTGAACCTGGGGTTGACCTGGACCTACTATGGTCAGCCAGCCAATCTGTTCAACCAGATTACTTCGGCCCGCGAGAGCAATGCGAGCACGGCATTGTGGCTGCAATCGCTGCCACTTTCCGTCCGCACCGATCCCGCGATCCCCGCAGTGAAGAACAGCTTCGGTCCAAGCGTCGGCTTTGCCTATTCCCCGCAGTGGGGAGGCTTCCTCACCGGCCATGGCAAGACCACCTTCCGCGGTGGATTTCGTTTGCTGTATGATCCACCGTTCTACAACATCTTCGTCAACATCTCTTCTGCGGCGCCGGAGACTTTCCTCCAGACCATCACGGGAGCGGCCGCTGCTGCCCTGCCTCCGCCATCGGTTCCAACCGGCCCCAATGTGCGGGCGCAACTGGCAGGCAGCATCACACCTAATATCTTCGATCCGCGCACACAGAACGAGACTACGGTTTCAAACAACTTCGGCCCGGACAGGGTTCGCTCCTGGACCTTCGGGTTCGAGCGCGAGGTCACCAAGAACTCCGCCTTTGAAGCCCGTTACAGCGGAAATTACGGAGACAACCTGTTCCAGACTGTGGATGGCAATCCTTACGCCGGTACTGCGGCGAAGCCGGGTCTGCTGCAAACATTCCCGCAGTTCATTCCCAACGCTTCGTCAATCACTCCGTGCGCTGCCACAACGCAATCCGGACCGGGAGCTGGCACAGACGTGGGCCGCGCGGCCTGCGGTTTGGGCGTTTCCCGCACCCGAAACAATGGTGGCTTCTCCCACTACAATGCGGTACAGGTGGAGTTTCGCGCCAACAACCTGTTCAAACAGTTGACCATGAGAACCGGCTATACCTGGAGCAAGACCTCTGACAATGTCAGCGAAATCTTTGCTACCAACAGCGCCGGCAACACCACTTTCGCTGCCCAGAATCCGTTCCAGACCGGGGCCACTGAATACTCCACTTCGGGCCTCAGCTTCCCCAACGTTTGGACCATTCTGTTCACCGAGCAGATCCCGTTCTTCAAAGAGCAACATGGGGCCATCGGTCACCTGCTTGGTGGTTGGGCCATCTCGGCTGACTACATCCTGGCTTCAGGCCAGCCGTATACACCTGCTCAGGGATTGTTCGAAGCTCTCTTTACCTCACCAGCGAACTACTATGACTCAGGATTCGTCGGTGCGTTCCTGGCTGCGGATTCTGCCCGTCCGTTCTTCGGAAGTTTGAGTGCTCCGGCGAATGCGGTTGGCATTTACGCATCTGATTTCTGCAAGGGAGTGTTTGGCATCACTCCCGCACCCAATGCAGCGTTTCCGGGCGCATGCAATACTCTCCTGACAAATCCAAATCAGTTGATCAGCTATAACGCCATGAATGGCAACGGCGGTATAGCAACATCAGGAGCTGCATTGCCAGGAAATGCAGGAGTGCCGGTGACGAATCAGCAGGTTCGGTTCATCATCAACGGAGCTATAGCTCAAGGTGTGTTCGGGACGCCGTTCGGCAATGTTCCTCGCAACGCTCTTCGCGATGCGATCTCCAACATTGCAAACGTCTCAGTGTTCAAGAACATTAAACTGGGTGAGCGGGTGAACTTTGAGATGCACGTAACAGCGCTCAACGCCCTTAATCACTTCAACTTCGCCAGCGTCGATCCGTTCCTGGAAGACGCCGGCGTAAGCCGATTTGGCGCTGACTTTGCCAATCCGAGGATAACCACTGCCAATGGCCGCACCTTCTTCGTAGGAGGCAAAATTACCTTCTAAAAGAAGAAGTTGCAGATTATATTTTGAACCCGTCCGCCACAGGCGGACGGGTTTTTTTCTTTGGACAGAAGGTTGCAATTTCATGTTGTGGCTAAGAGAGCGCAGCGACTCGCTTCAACTTGGCAAAGTAAATGCCCAATGTATTCAACAACTTAACGGCTAGCTGCGAGACGACTTCCACAGTGCTGGAAGATGTCCCACCAGCGGAATGCAAAACTTTGCACATTACAGAATTCGCTTCAGGTGTACGGGTTCACGTCCTTTTCATCATCGACGAGCTCTGTGAGATGGGGGGCGCTGAGCGGGTGTTGCTCAAGATGGTCCACCTCTTACCCCAGGATCGGTTTCGCTGCTCAATTCTGACTTTCAGAGTCGATCCACAGGCACTGGCGCTCAGAGAGTTGTCGTGCCCCCTCCACGTGTTCCCTTTGAGAAAAACCTATGACTGGAACGCGCTGAGGGTAGCGAGGCAAATTCGCAGCTTCATCAAGCAAGAAAAGGTTTCGATCGTCCATACCTTCTTTGAGACCTCCGACCTTTGGGCAGGTCCGATTGCCAGGTTGAGCGGATGTCCCGTGCTTGTTTCCAGCCGGCGTGATCTGGGAATCTTACGTTCACGCAAACATCGCATTGGCTACAAACTGATGGGCCGCTTTTATGATGCAGTGTTGGCTGTTTCACCGCAGGTGCGGGAGTTCTGCATCCAACACGATGGCTTAAGCCCCGCCAGGGTGCGCACACTTTTCAACGGGCTGGAAACCGAGCAGGTGTCGAAATCTCGCAGCAGGAGCGAGATGCGTCAAGAGCTGGGCATTGCCGATGACGTTCCGGTGATCACCACCGTTGGCAACATCCGGCAAGTCAAGGGTATTGATGTGCTCGTTCGAGCTGCCGCTCTGGTCTGCCGTAAACACTCGAAGGCGTTGTTCCTGATAGTGGGGAGAAAGAGCGAACCGGAATACTGCTTGCAGTTGGAGAACAGGATCTCCTCTTTGGGGCTTGCCCGCAATTTCCGATTTCTGGGAAGCCGCGAAGATGTGTTTGCGATCCTGCGCATGAGCGATGCCTTCTGCCTCCCTTCACGAAGTGAAGGCTTCTCCAACGCACTGATCGAAGCCATGGCCGCCAGGCTGCCATGTGTGGCGACCAATGTTGGCGGGAATTCCGAGGTCGTCAAACATGGAGAAACCGGATTCATCGTCGCGAATGAGGACTTTGAAGACCTGGCTGCGCGCTCGATCTATCTCCTCGATGATCCCAGCCTCGCGACAGAAATGGGATTGCGCGGAGAAGAGGTGGTGAAGTCGCGATTTACCGTACAGGCGATGATGGGAGAACTGGTCCAGGTGTATCAGGATCTTCTGAGACAGAAGGGGCATTGATGACTCATTGGGCGCAGATCGTGTTCTGGGGAGCGGCATTTGCGCTGTTCTACGTCTATGTAGGATATCCTGCGCTGCTCTGCTTGATCGCGTCCCTGCGGCGTCAACGCAAACTGGCTCCAAGGTACACACCGAGCATCTCGATTTTGATAGCCGCTTGCAACGAACAGGCAAATATCCGGCAGAAATTGGAGCAGACGCTTCAGCTGGATTACCCCTCAGACAAAATGGAAATACTAGTGCTGTCGGACGGATCGTCTGACGCCACAGACCAGATCGTAACCAATTTTGCAGATTCGCGCGTGCGTCTGGTCCGCATCCCCGAACGTCGCGGAAAAACCAATGCTCAGAACCAGGGAGTCAATCACGCCCAGGGCGAAGTTCTGGTTTTCTCTGACGCCACCACGATCTACCATGCGCAAGCGCTCAGGTATCTGGCAGCAAATTATCAGGACCCTTCGGTAGGCGCCGCCAGCGGGCGCTACCAGTATTTTGACCGCCATGAAAATTCTCCAACCGGCCTGGGGACAATTGCCTTCTGGAACTACGAGAACATCATCAAAATTCGGCAATCGCGGATCAGTACCTTGACCGGATGCTGCGGATGTATTTATTCAGTACGAAAGGGCGTTTATACGGCGCTTGCTCCGGACGTGATCAGCGACCTGGTACAACCACTGTGGGTGATTCAACAAGGCTATAGGGTCGTGTTTGAAGACCGAGCACTTGCCTACGAGCAAACGACCGAATCCACCTCAGAGGAGTTTGCGATGCGAGTCCGGGTCATTACGCGCGGAATGCGCGGGTTGCTCAGTGTGCCGGAACTGCTCAAGCCATGGAAGTATCCGTGGATCGCCTTTCAACTGTTCTCCCACAAGATCTTACGCTGGATGGTGCC
>DATDGH010000125.1:0-2105 GCA_036522215.1 Candidatus Angelobacter sp.
CCGGCGGCGCCGCGAATGGTGTTGTGGGAGAGGACGGTAAATCTCCAGTCAAAAAGGTTGCAGGGACGGAGCCTGCCGACCACCGCCGACATTCCTTTGCCGCGATGGATGTCCAGACGCGGCTGTGGACGATCAGGCGCTGGATCGTAGATTACCGGCTGCTCCGGGGCGCTGGGCAATTTCAGCTTCTGGGCGGTGCAGCGGAACTCATTCCATGAAGAAATGATTTCTTCGGCCGGGGCGGTCTTCCGCAATTTGATCGAAACCGATTCGGTGTGGCCATCTTCCACGGCTACGCGATTGCAATGGGCGCTCACGATGAGCTGGGCAGGGGAGATCCCATTGCCGTTTAGCGATCCCAGCAGCTTGCGTGACTCTGCTTCCATCTTTGGTTCTTCGTTGGGGATGTAGGGAATCACGTTGCCCAGGATGTCCAACGAGGCGACGCCCGGATAGCCGGCCCCGCTTACCGCCTGCATGGTGGCAACGAATACTTTTTCTACGCCAAAACGCCGGTGCAGAGGAGCCAGCACCATGACTAGTCCGATAGCCGAGCAGTTGGGATTGGTCACGATGAACCCGCCGCTGTCCTTGTACCACTTTTGCCTTTTAAGCAACTCAAGGTGGTCGCCGTTGACCTCGGGAATGACCAGGGGAACATCCTCCTGCATGCGGAAGGAACTGGAGTTGGAAACCACGGCGCAGCCGGCGGCGGCGAACCGGGGCTCCAGTTCGGTGGCGGCAGCAGAGTCCAGGGCGGCAAAGATAAGCTTGGGCGCGCCTTCAGCCACCGCGGGAGAGACCTTCATCGCGGCCATATGCGCGGGAAGCGGCGTGCTTAAACGCCACTTGCAGGCTTCGGTATAAGTCTTGTGGGCTGAGCGGTCAGAGGCGGCCATCCAGACGATCTCAAACCATGGATGGTTCTCCAGCAGTTGCATGAAGCGCTGTCCGACAGTGCCGGTGGCGCCGAGAATTCCGACTGGAATCTTGGTCGTCATGGTTTCTTAAATTTTAGCATCGCACTGTTTTAACGGTGGGCCTGCCGGGCAGGTCAGGAATTAGGGAATTGCGTAATTGAGTAATTTGCTAATCGGGTAATTGAGTCAGGCGCAAGCAATCATTGAGCGACCCCAAAATTACTCAATTACACATTACCGATGACCCGATTAACTCAGTCCCTCAGGACCTCGACCTTGTTGGAGGGAATTGCAATCTTGACTACTTTGTAGTCGTCGTCGACCCAAAACAGCCAGGTTGTGCCGTCGGCATCCAGCTTAATTTTGTTGAACTCTTTCTCTCCGGATTTGAGAGTAATTTTCTCGCGGCCAAGCAGTTCGACCACGGTGTTAGCGGCCAGGTGCTGGCGCGGCACCAGGATGCCAAAATGGCTTGCCCCGCAGGCAAGCTGGTCATCTTTGCGGAGGCAGCCGGAAGCCAGATAGCGCCAGACCAGGAGTTCGCGGTGCGAGAAAAAGAAGTCGTCCAGGATGACGGTGGTCAGGGGCAGAATGTATGGAACGTCGCGCTTCTTCTGGTCAGCGGTGGTGAGATGTTCAATGAGAAAATTTTCTTTGGGTTCCACGATCGTCTCCTCGTGCGTAGGGACCGTGGACCGCCACTTGTAGAGGCGAAGCTCCCCGTTGTTGGCAACCTGCATCTCCGCGCTCTGCTCTGCCTTGTTGTTCCCATCGTCCACTTTGATTTCGGAGTTGATTATGCCTATATCGGCGCCCTGCTCGATCCGAAATTTTTCCGTGGCAATCCGTTTGCCGTCCATGAAGACCCCAAAACTCCCGGAGTCTACAACCTTGCTGGAGGAGTTCTTCTTATCTTTGTCTTTATCTTTGTCGCCGGCCGCCAAAACACAAGAAGCCATTATGAGCAGTGCAAGTAGTGCCATCAACTTCTTCACGTGAAACTCCAGTATTCAGTTAGTAATTAGCAATTAGTAATTGGCAATTAGCCAAACCCTAAAACCACAACCCAAACCCTCAGGCGTAAATCTCAAAACGCGCCACCAACCCTCTTCAGAGCCAAGAGCTAATTGCCAATTGCTATTTGCCAATTGCCATTTGCTCTCGCAGCATCCGCTCGATCTCTTT
>DATDGH010000126.1:0-3881 GCA_036522215.1 Candidatus Angelobacter sp.
TTTTCCAGCAGGTCCTGGGCCGTTTGCCAATAAGCGTCGCTGGAGAGCTCGCGTCCGCTCAGGCGCTGCAACACGCGCTTGACGTTTCCATCCACCACTGCCACCGGCTCGCCAAAGGCAATGCTGGCCACGGCGGCAGCGGTATAGCGTCCAATCCCCGGTAATTCCGCCAACTCGACCGCTGAGCCAGGAAATCTGCCCGCCTCGCAGATGTGCCGGGCGGCAGCATGGAGTGCGCGGGCACGACGATAGTATCCCAGGCCACTCCAGGCAGCCAGCACTGAATTCTCGCTTGCCCGCGCCAGCCGGGAAACGGTTGGAAACTGCCGCAGAAATGTCTTGTAGCGATCCTTAACCACTGCGACTCTGGTTTGTTGCAGCATAATCTCAGAAACCAGGATGCGGTAAGGATCAGTCTCGCCCCGCCAGGGCAGATCGCGTTTTTCGCGGTCAAACCAGCGCAGAAGCGCATTGCGAAACTTGCGGCGCGAAGGAGAATCAAAGATAGCCAAGACGAAAAGATTGTAGCTCAGTGTCGCTGAAGAGATCGGCCGAAAAGATCGATGATTAACAACGGAGAACAGGTTTGCAGCGCCGCTTCATGTGGCTTTTGATCTTGCTAACTACTAATTACCAATTACTAATCACTGGTTTACTTTTGCCGATAGGCTTCCCAGCTTGGATCGCCGGCCAGTTGGGCTGCGTTGAAAAAGTCCCAGATGCTCTTGTTGAGCGTGCCTGCGACGGAGTAATAATCGTGATCGTGTCCCGGCATCTCCGTTAGCTGGACGGGGAATCCGTGCTCTTTAAATTTATCGCGAGTTTTGCGGACATTCTCCAGCGAAAAGAACTGATCTTTGGTTCCCACCCAGATCGCAACGGGAATTTTGCGTTGTGCGTGGTTCATGTACAGATCAGAGTCGCCGGTTAGCGCTCCGGCATGGATTGCGGCGGCGGCGAAATACTGGGATTCCATAATGGCCAGGTAGAGAGCAAAAATCGCACCTGCAGAATGCCCAAACAGATACATGCGCCTCCCATCCACCGGATAGGCCGCCTTCACCGCCTCCACCACGCTGTGGAAAAATTCAGGCCCGTCGGCGGCAAACGACCATTCCTTCGAATCGAACGAGTTAGGAGCCACAAGAATGACCTTTTTCTCTTCTGCCAGGGCTTTCCAGGCGTCTATCTGTGACATCCCATCGCGCCCTGAGCCGTGCAGCAGCAGAATCAGGGGAGCTGGCGTGGTGATTTTGTCGGGAACATAAACATAGTAGATCCGCGAATTGCCATCAAAGGAGATGGTCTGCTTCTGCGGCTTGGCCATGCCGCTGGCACAAAGCGAAAGCACCAGCTCCGCCACCACCAGCCCCAACCACTTTCTTGTTTTCACTTATTCGCCCCCGAGCCCGCTGCAAGCCGCGTTTGGCCCTGTCTTTGCTTTCAACTTGGTTTTGATGTTGACGTTGCTTTTGGGTCGTTGCTTTTGACTTTGCCACCTGCTAATTACTAATTGCTAATTACTGGCGTTATCGCCTGTGAAATCAACACCCATCCGCCCTTCAACTGTTGCCATACCGACACAACCTGCATCCCCGAGCTGCTGGAAGCGCCGCTCAGGTTCGCCACGTAGCTCACCACCATGTCTGCACCCTCGGGCTGGACGCTCAACTCGCCCAACGATGCCTCCACAGCCGGACGTGCCTTCCAATATTCCACCCACCCGGCCCGATCAAATTTCTGGCCTTTCGAGTTCACTCCCACAAACGTGGCGGCAAGATGATGCTCCATCTCGTCCCACTGCTTATCGTGAATGGCCTGCCACATCAGGCGCTCATATTGCTCCGCGCCAGTCGCAGTATTCCAACCCGATTTCCCCGGCGTTTTTAAGCAGCCGGTCAAGAGCAGGCACAGCAATAAAGTTGGGACAAACAGTTTCATAAAAAACAAAGGACGCAAAGATTAAATCATTTTCTTTGCGTCCTTAGCGAACTTTGCGGTTATCGAGTTAGTCGCCGAAGACCTCTTCCTTTGCCGGTTCCGCTTCTGTCGTCCTGGGCGCTGCCGGAGCGATTGCTCCCAGGGGAACAAATCCGCCCTCTGGTTTCGCCTCTTTCAGGATGTGCTCGCGATAGAGCTTCTCCATGCGGGCGTTTTCGGCATCTCGCTTCAGCTTCTCATCGCGGGCGCGCAACTTCTCTTCGCGCGCTGTCTTGGCGATGCCCAGATTGTCCAGCGTTTTGTTGCGGCCGGCATGAACGTGATCTTCATTCAACTGCAGTTTGTGCGTCGCTTCGTTCAGGCCAACTTTCTTGCCGCCGGCAAAGATCTCATGCCGTCCATGCTCGTCGTACCACTTGGTGAGTGTGGCCGTCATGTGCATCTTCTCAATGATGTTCCGCCAGCCTACGCCGGTGTTGTACGCGCAGAAACTGATCTCGCCTTCCTGCGTCGCATAGGGAATGATGCATTGCTCGGTGCGCCGGAAATCATAGTTGTACAGGTCCTGGAACCACATGCCGGCGATGAACAGGAAATTCCAGCGGTCCTGGCGGCGTTTCTTGATGTCTTCCACGGTGCGCTCGCCGTCCACCTTGCCATATTTCTTGTCGCCATTCTTGCTGGCGCCAAAGGTCTTGTCCATTTTCTTCACGAAATCAAGCACTCTGAAGTGCTTGGGCGCCTTGAAAGGGTTGTAGTTCCGCATCAGGGCCAGCGACATGCCTATCACCGAAAGGAAACGCCCGCGGGCAGCATCATTGACCTTGGCCAAATCCTTGGCAAACTGGTCTCCATTCAGGAAGGCCGTGACCGGAACCGCTTCTTTGGTTTCCTTGTCAATCATCACCGCCATGCCTACGCCGCAGTTCGGATGGCACCCGCAACTGGCCTGCCCCCACTCTGAGCTGGGCCCGTGGACCAGGTCCGCCCAGTCTGAGAACGTGGACATAAACGATATCGGGAACCAGTCACGCGCCGGCTCGCCTAATCCGGTTTGGCTCTTTACATCGTGCGCCAGGTGGCTCAGGGTATAGCGCTGGGCCTTGCGCCGGTCATCGGTGATCTCTTCATCGCGTCCGGTAAAGGAAACGGGTTGGAAGCTGAGGAAGCTGATCGTCCTGGGATTGTCGAGAGCAAACTGAATGATGCGGCCGACCTGCTCATTGTTGATGCCGTTCACGATGGTCGTGACCGGAACAATATCCACTCCGGCTTCATGCAGGTTGTTGATGGCGCGCAGTTTCACGTCAAACAGATTGCCGACTTGGCGGTGCGCGTTAGCCGCATTGCCGATGCCGTCAAACTGGAGATACGCATAGCGCAACCCGGCCTCTGCGGCCTGGCGGCAGAATTCAGGAGACTTGGCAAACTCGATTCCGTTGGTCGCCGCCTGCACTGAGTTGTAGCCTACCTGCCGGGCATAGCGGACGGCATCCAGGAAGTAAGGTGAAAGCGTGGGCTCGCCCCCGGAGAATTGTACGGACATCTGCCGTCTGGGCTTGATGGTGATGGCATTGTCCAGCATGGTCTTGATTTCGTCCCAGGTAAGTTCGTGCACAAAGCCCACCTGGTTGGCGTCCATGAAGCAGGGATCGCACATCATGTTGCAGCGGTTGGTCAGGTCGATGGTCAGGACCGTTCCGCGGCCGTGCTTCACTGTGCTGGAGCCGTGGTGGTGCAGCTTTTCATCGTTGTGCGCGCGGATATCCCGGCCGGGAAAAACTTCTTCCAGGTGGCGGAAGAAATCCGTGTCCATGGCCATTACGTCTTCAAAGTGGCCGTGGATCGGGCAATCTTTCACCATCAGGATCTGGCCGTCGCGCTCGACGATGGTGGCTTTGATCTCGCCGATTTTTTCATTCAAAAGAATCTCGTGAGGC
>DATDGH010000127.1:0-1907 GCA_036522215.1 Candidatus Angelobacter sp.
GACACGACAAGCACAGCAGGCACATCTTTTTCTTCAACTTTGAAACTATTGATCTCAGCCATGGCTCTGGCCTCCTTTTCTGATGCAATGATGGATTCGAGCATTTTGGCTGTCCCCTTCAGGTGGGCGAGTTGCTCCAGGACCTGCTGGCGTTTGCTCATCAACACGTCCAGAAACAGCATGTCGTCGTCAACACCTTGAAGCAGGGTCTTGATCTCCTCCAGCGAAAACGAGAGCTCACGCAGCTTGCGGATGGTCCTGGCTTGCTCCACATTGGCGCTGTTGAAGTAGCGATATCCGGTTTGCGCATCGATTTGCGCAGGTACCAGCAAGCCTTTTTCGTGGTACAGATGAATGGCTTTTACGGAAAGGCCGGTGATTCTGGAGAACTCGCCGATGCTGAACATGCAGCTAATTCCTTTCAGGGAACAGCAAGGGCATGGTCAACTCTCCTCCAAGGGCAGAGTCAATGGAAAAAAGATGAGTGTAGCGAATGGGAGCACGTAGGGATCCCTCGCTTTGCTCGGGGATAAACTCTACAAACAAGCCCCTCTAAACCTTCTTCAGCGCCTGCTGCAAATCCTCGATCAGGTCGTCAGGATGCTCCAAACCAATCGAGAGGCGCAGCAGGTTCACCGGGCTGCGGGTGGCCGGGCCTTCAACCGAGGCGCGGTGTTCGATCAGGCTGTGCGGGCCTCCCAGGCTGGTGGCATGGGTGAAGAGCCTGACTCCACCGGCCAGTCTGAAGGCTTCTGCCTGCCCGCCCTTGACCTGGATAGAAAGCATGCCGCCGAAGGCTGACATCTGCGAAGCCGCAATCTTGTGTCCGGGATGACTGCGAAGGCCGGGATAGTGGACGGCCTCGATCTTCGCTTCCTTACTCAGGAACTCGGCCACGCGCATGGCGTTATCCGAGTGCGCTCGAACGCGGTAAGGAAAACTCTGCAGTCCACGCAAGGTGAGCCAGCACTCAAAGGGCGACGGCACTGCCCCGCCATCATGTTGGAAATTGCGGGCTTTCTCGAACAGGGCGTCTGCCTTCCTGAAAATGAGCGCGCCACTGAGCACGTCGCTATGGCCGGAAAGGTACTTGGTTACCGAGTGCATCACTATTTCCGCGCCCAGCTTCAGCGGGCTTTGCAACAGCGGAGTGCCCCAGGTGTTGTCGCATACCAGCAGCGCGCCGGCCTTTTGCGCGATGGCCGCAACGGCTCGAATGTCAGTGATATTGAGCAGCGGGTTGGATGGGGTTTCCGCCCAGATCAGCTTGGTTCGCGGGGTCACGGCGCGCTTCACCGAGCCCAGGTCGCGCATATCAAGAAAGGTGGCCTCCAGACCCCAGGGCTCAAGATGGTTTTTCAGTATCAGAGTAGTTCCGTAATACGCATCTTCAGGAGCGATGACGTGGTCTCCGGGACCGAGGGAGTGAAGAACCGCCAGAGTCGCAGCGCTTCCGGAAGAGAATGACAGCGCTACCGCGCCGCCATCTTCCATCAAGGCCAGCGCTTTTTCCAGGCTCTCCCGGTTGGGGTTGTTGCTGCGACCGTAGAGATAGCCGCCTGGCGTGCTACCGTCCTCGGCCTTCTTGAAGGTGGTGGAAAGATGGATGGCTGGCGTCACATCGCGTGCCCCTGCTTCAGCTTTGCGGCCCGCGTGGACCGCTAAGGTTTCAATTTTCATTGTCAGACTAGGTTACATGAAAACCCTGCCACTGATGACGCTGATTAGACGGATGCACGATGATTCAAGCCAGGGTGAGACAACTGCACAAAACAATGGCATTCCCGCCGGACAATTTTTCAAGCACAATAGCACATCCACAATTTTCCTCATGGCACAACCGGGTGATCTCGCAGATACGGTCAAACAGCAGGCGGACATCGTCCGTGTTGTGGGCGACTACGTCA
>DATDGH010000128.1:0-3956 GCA_036522215.1 Candidatus Angelobacter sp.
ATAGGAACGCCGGAAAAGACTCGCGGTGTGCTCATCTCGAGTGGCACTAAGTTTCTATTTCAACAAATGAAGGTTCGCCATTTCACAACGATCTTCGCAGTGGAACGGCAGAAGGCCCGCCGTGCAATGCCGGGTGAGAGTGCAGCATTCTCCACTGCAAACAAACGCGAAAGCATTTGTTTGCAATGACTTGCCGTATCAGCCCATGGATGTTCGATCTAGGAAGTTTATTGTAAATTATTGAAATTAAACGTGTTAAGTGGCGGAGAGAGAGGGATTCTACCCACACCATTTTTCTCAAGTTGCTGATTACAAACCGAATAGCTGTAAATAGCGATGAATAAAGGATTTTGCGCGGTTTGCGCCCTGCGCGCTGTCCGCGCCCTCCGCGCTTGATAGAACAAATTTCTGCATTTTATGGACAGGATGGACAGGAAGACAGTTGTTGGTCTCCAGAATTGAGTATCTGTCCACCGACGTAACGGCTTGCCGAACGGATAGTTATTGCAATGTTGCGTACTCCGCCTTGGCAGCTCGCACCAGTGGAAGGTCAGCATCGGCGTCTTTCCATAAGGTAAGAAAATCCTGATAGGCGACCCGTGCCCGCACTCTGGCGGCTTCGGCGGCGGCACCGTGAAGTGACCGTGCCTCGAGGACTCGGGCTCGCCCTAGATAAAGATGAGCAAGCGCGCCGATGACTGTATAGCAAACCGCTCCCCGATGGTCGAGAATCTTCTGAAACTCAGATGCGGCCGCTGCGCCATTGCCTGCCGCAAGGTAGGCCTACGGGGACTTTGCGGACCTAAGCGGTGCTCGGCAGTTCCGTAGAAACAGCACCGGGTGTTAATGGCTGTTGAGACCTGAGATTCCACAGTTACAAAATCGACCACAGCGCCCGTTTCGCTTTCGCATCTCCATTTGCGCAAGTCTATCAATTCAGAGTAGTTAACAGATTGAGCCAACCCGGTAGACCTTCCTGGTGTCGCACCAGGAAGTATGAGCAGGTCACGGCTAACTGGAGTTTCAAAAATCTTGTAACGCTTTCACAATTTGCATCACTAACTTATGGGAGCATTCCGTCTTTTGTACTGTTTTGGATTGCCGTCTTGGTGAGATTCTTGATGGCTAGGGCAACTCGGAAGAAATTATGCTTGAGAAAACAATGTTTGAAGCGTTGGAGGCATCTGTGTTTCTGTGGCCCCGTTGATAACCAAAGCAGGAGAGCAACCGACCTCCGCTCAAGAAAATTCAAGTATAGCCCACGTAACACCAATCCAAGCGGTACCAACGGCTCAGCTCATGAGTTAAAGCATGTTTAAGGTTTCCGATGATTCAACAGGTAATGAACAAAGCACTTTTGCAAGATCTACTCGATCAAATGCAGGAACAGGCAGACGCTGCCGCCAATGATTACCGCCGGGTCGGCACCGGCACACCGTTGGATGATTTGAACGCGTCGGAAAAATCTGAACTTCTGGCCGACATTCAAACCACAAAAACACACGCCGCAGGCGAAAGCGCGAAGACCGGAGATCGGCGGGGTGGAACTTCCGAGCTCTCAAAGGCGGACCAGAACATATTCATTCCGCGATCGCCTGAACTCTCCAATCTTCAATCCGCGATTGAGCACTATTTCCTGGAGCACCGGCCCGGCGTAGTGGAAACGCCTTCGCCGGACGACCGCCGCAGCGGCGGTCCTGTGCCGGTAGCAGGTTCGCAGCTCACGATTGCTCCTGACTACCTGGAGGGCAGGCGTATCCTGGGCCCTTTCGAGCAGACCGACATTGGCTGGATCAACTCTCTTTTCGCCAAGGGAATACGGAGGTTCCGCCGCAAGCATCCCTTCGTGGACCGCCCCGCCAGAGGCGCTCCCATTTCTCTCCCCGACCAAAAGGTGCGCATGATTGTTTTCGGCGACTGGGGAAGCGGTATTCCCCGCGCCCTGAAGGTCGAGCAACGTATACGCAAGGAAATGGACGATGGGCTTGCCAATGGCCTGCAGCTGCATGTGGTGCATCTTGGCGATGTGTACTATTCGGGGTGGGACTACGAATATAGCCAGCGTTTTCTGGTCAACTGGCCCGTGGCCGCCGACGAAGCGGAAAAGATCGGCTCTTTTACCCTGAACGGGAACCACGACATGTATTCCGGCGGCTACGCCTACTATCAGACGGCGCTGGCCGATTCCCGCTTCGACCACTGGCAGGGCCAAAGCAGCCTTTTTCATCTTGCCAACAAATACTGGCAGATATTCGGCCTCGATACTTCGCATGATGATAACGATCTGAAAGGCGACCAGGCGGACTGGGTCCGGAGCGCAGCCAGCAAAAAGCTCAAGACCATTCTGCTCAGCCATCATCAGTATTGCAGTTCCTATGAAGCAAAAGACATCTCCAGAAACCTAGTCCGCAAGATCGATCCGGTGCTCAAGGAGCTGGACGTAGCGGCCTGGCTTTGGGGCCACGAGCACCGCTGCATGACTTACAAGGATGTTCCCGGAATCAGGTTTCCCCGTTGCATCGGGCATGCCGGCGTGCCCGTGTATCAGACCCATGATCTCGGCGGCCCCACGCCAAAACCTGGCGAATGGGAGTATCGCGACTATATTGATGGCGGCCTGGAACTCTGGGCGAAATTCGGCTTCATCGTTCTCGATTTTCATCTGGACAAAATTGCCGTGCGTTATATCAACGAAGATGGCGGAGACGACCGGAAAGAAATCATCGAATAGGACCTGGGTCCGTGCGGCCCAAGAAAACCCGGGCTGACGAAAATGGTTTTGGCAAAGGGAAACGTTCATGGCTCTGCGGAAGAGAAGACAGGTATCGACGCGAACCGGAATACTGACGATCGGTCCCGGTGGACCGCGCCTGGACGGAAAAATACTCCTGGCCCGATGGAGCGGGCCACATTCTGTAGCCGCGGCCGCCCGCTATCTTAAGCAACTCGGCTTCAAGGACGGCGACCGCATCCGCGTGACCGGAACCTACTGCACTCTGGCCGGCAAAAACGTCTTTTCCATAACCGCTGTTGAAAAGATCAAAGCCTCGTCGTCCCAGAGAGCAGGAACAGCCCTCACCGAGGGCCAGGGTAAAAGAGCGGCGGAATCCTTTGTCAAATGGTATCGGGAAGGAGCCAATAAGGCTTCTAAGAAATCCGCTAAAAAGAAGCTCGACAAAGGCGGCGCCGCCCATAAACCGTTCTTCAAGCGCGGAGAGATCGGCGCAGGCGGCCCGCAAAGTCCGCGAAAAAAAGCCACGAGGAAGAAGTCTTCTGGAAAATACTTCCGTTCCACAATAGGTCATGAGGACCACAGCTATGATTTTGGTGCGCCGATGCCGCCGCCACCCCCGTATTATCTTCCAGGAAAGGGAGGCTACGGAGGCGGAAGAGGTTTTTACAGACCATCTCGCGAGCCCCAGAAAGCCAAGCCAATCTCTTCCGGAAAGACGAGGGGAGGCCCTCCGAAGTCGAAGAAGCCGCCCAAAGCGAATGGCAATGCGTCGCCTCCGCGGCCTGAACTCAGGGCCATTGAAGCCACGCCGCAACTGGATATCGTCAAAACCCTGACTCCGGGCGCTTCCTATCGCATGGCCGTATTTGTGGACCAGGGGGCGGCGGCCGCTGGATCGGAGGTGGAACGAGTAAAACTGAAAATTCCGTGGAGGCTCAGGAAGGTAGCTGTGGACGTCTGGTTTGATTGCTCCAGCCACTTCTCCATTCAAGATATAGCCAATCCTTCCCGCGTTACGATCCAGGTATCGACTGGCGTCAGCGAAAAACTGGAATTCACCCTGAACATAGCCAAGGGCGGCAACAACAACAGCCGGCCCAGGTATGTTTCCGCTTTTTTCCGTTACCAAGACCGCCCCTGCGGCAAGATCAAGCGTTACCTGGACGTAAAGGACGGGGAACTCGCCTGGAAGAAACCTGACCCTCCGCCCCCGCTCGACGGT
>DATDGH010000129.1:0-2133 GCA_036522215.1 Candidatus Angelobacter sp.
AATCGGGTAATTGAGTAATTTGAAACCCGCCGTCGATACTTGCTAACTACTAACTTCCCGCTACTGTTCTTCTCAATATTTCCATGAATTATCTGCGCCGCCGGGCGCGTTCTTGCTGATGTAAGTGGCCATCATTCGCAATAGTTCCGCCTGGTTCATGGGATGCCAGCCATGTCCTTTCAGTGGACGCCCATACTCAAACGATCCAGCGTAAGCAGGATTGGCAGTCTTTTTCAAGAAGTCTTCGAGGCGATAGACGGCCAGATTCAGATAAAAATTGTCCATATCGCCGCAGTAAAGATGCAGCTTGCCTACAAGCTGCGGTCCAATTTTCGCCCAATTCTGTTCCAGGTAATAGCGCAGATCGTAGCCGTGTTCTCGCATGTAGGTGGCCACCTGCTGATCGATTCTGCCGGTCAGCTTGTCCCACAACGGCCTTGGGTAACCGTCCGAGCCCACCGGACCATAGACCGCTTCCCACGCTTCAAACTGTTGCGCGGAGCGCCCATGCGAGCCGAGCACTTCTTCCATCTGGCTCATTTGTCGCATGGTGACCAGCACCTGGCCTTCCTCAGTTCGTTCCATGGGGCGCTCGGGCGCAGGCGCATAGCCGGGAACCGCAAACGCATTGTTGTCACCGTAAATGTCCACCAGTTGATAGCGGGTGAAGTCGACTGGGTCGGGGAAGAACGTCCACGTGCCGCCAAAAAAATCAGGATGAAAAACTTGCAAGGCCAGCGACTCCCAGCCGCCGGTAGAGCCGCCGGAAAGGATGCGCGCGTACGGCTGACGAATAATGCGGAAATGTTCCTCAAGGTAAGGGACAAGTTCAGTCATGATGGCGTCGCCATAGGGCCCGTCATTGGCGGAGTTTACCGCGTAAGAATCGTCAAAGTAGACAGTTGGATGTTGAAAGGTGACGACGATCATGCGCGGGAAGCCGGGCGAGATCCATTCCTTGTAGAAGTCGTAGCCCGTCATGTAACCCGTGCGCCCCAGGCGCTGCTCGAGTGCAGGTGAGTCACGCTCGGGATCAGTGCTGAAGTTCAACGGCGGCTGCAGGCTGAAGTGTCCTTGTTGGTAGAGAACCGGGTAGTGCGCGTCAGGATGGGCATCGTAGCCCTCCGGCAGCAAGACCGTGGCGCCCAGATACATTGGCTGTCCCCAGAACTGGGTCAGCAATTTGCTCTCGATCTTGATGTGTTTCACGTAGGGCGTGTCGGCGGGGAGCGACATGGGAGGGATGGTGTTGCTGAGCTCGAGGCGCACATTGTAGCCACTGAGCGGATCCAGATGAACATGTTGCGCCACACTGTAGAGGTTCCCGGGTGAGCGGTTAAACTGCTGGCCTTCCCACTGGTCCTTGTGGGCCCAGATGATGCGGTTGTCCGCGCGGGTGAATCGGGTATAGACATTGAAAAGCGCCTGCACGTAGTAGTCCCCCGGCGGAAGCTCACGCACAGATTTGAAGGGATAGCCCAGGCTGTAGGCATCGATGACTGTGGCCTGACCTGGCTGAAGCTGGACCACATCTTTCCCCAGAAATTCCGTCTGCGAACGCCAGGAACCAACCTGAAGCCGGGGCTCCGGGTCATTGGCCCTGGCGATGGCCACAAAAACCCTTCCGGTGGCTGCCTCTTTGTGGTTGGCGGGAAGCACGATTTCGAAGCGGGGAATGGATGAGCCCGCCTGCGCTTGGGTCTTACAAGGAAGGAGAATTGTGAGGAGCAGGATCGAAATATAAATCGAATAGACAGTTTGTCTGCATGAATGCATTACTTGTCTCCCGCTTCAAGGGTACAACGCATCGCCGGCCATTTTCCAACGGCTACGATTTTTCTGAGGATCGTTGCTGCGTCATTACTTTGGTTACGTGCAGCGTGTCCAAGTGGACGGTTATGATCGATGGCAACAAGAAGCTCCCAGGTCGGCTGTGTGTAGGAAGACAATTAGGAGAAGAGAATGCCCCCGCAAATATCTGGCGGACGTGCACCGCGGATGAAGGAATTGCTGGCACTGTTGTTGTGTTCATTGTTTCTGATATCCCAGGCCAGCGCATTCCAGACATCCATACAGCTTGAAATCAGTGCCGCGGGCCGCAAAATAAAGAGCAAGGTGGAGCCCGAATATCCT
>DATDGH010000130.1:0-2192 GCA_036522215.1 Candidatus Angelobacter sp.
GTTTTTCGCAAATTATGGTTAAGAAGTAATTAGCAATTAGTAGTTAGCAAAATCAAAGGCAAGGCCAACGGCAAGAGCAAAAACAAGACCAAAAGCGAGACTCCGGCATAGGAGGGACAGAGGAAGCGAAGGACTTGATGAGGTATAGCGCTTCTAGAAATAATGTGACCCTCAAAAATGCAGCCCGATTCGATTTATGAGGCTGTAGGGACCTTTCTCCCGCCAGTTGCAAAAAACTGCTTCAGATCGAAGTTCTCCCAAGAAAAACGAGGCGGGATTCGAGGTAAACTAAAAAACTTCATCCAAAGCGGCGGTGGCTCTCCCAATAAACTGGCCAAGGCGTGCGCAGGTTTCGGCAAAGCAGGATGTCAGGATGATCGCGCGACTCTTCGTTCTCGACCGCAACGGGATTGGTGTTGTTTGCCGCCACAACACAGCTGTTGAATAGTTTTTGTCCTTCATCCAGGTCGAAGCCTGTGACGATCACAATTTCCGGCTGCCGCGGATCATATCCGCGATACCAGAAAGAATTGGTCAGACCCATGGCGTGCGGCAGGCCCAGAGCAGGGCCGTAGAGATTCAGCGCGCCCGCTTCTCCGTAATTTCCAGTAAGAATTCCGGTTCGCTCGCGCTCCGGAGCCGGCAATGAGTTGTAGACATTGGCGACGGAGCGGGCCAGTTCCGGCCAACCAATTTCTTCGCGAAATTGATCATGCAGCTTGCTGGTGATCTGCCAGACACGGGAACCGATGGGAGCGACCGGCATCACCAGCAAGGCGAAGATGACTCCTGCGGCTATAATCGCCGTCCACTGTGCGGCATAAATCACGCGCGACCAGCCAGACCGCAAGCCAGCCACGAGATTTCCCAGAAGAACACTGCCGGCCGCAATCAACGTTGGATAGATCGGAGCAGTGTAATAGGAACGCGATCGCACCCATGCGAAAAGCACGAAGGTGAGTACACATGTCCAGCCAAGCAAACGATAGCGGCGTGCTTCCTGACGAAAGAAATAGAACCATAGCCCCAGCAGCGTGAGAGGAGCGGTCACCAGGTTCACGCAGACCCAAAGTTGTTCGCTGTAAAAGCCGTTATAGCGTCCTTGCCGCAGGTCACGGGCGCGGAGATGAGACAAAAAGTCCAGAGAAATGAAGTGATGTCGCATCTGCCAGATGAGATTTGGCAGGAAGATAAGAAGGGAGATGCCGACGCCGGCCCAAAGCCAGCCGCTGCGGAGAAAGCGCCTGGCAGGCGTGAGAAGCACGGCAAGAGCGACTCCCAGAGCGAGGACGCCCATGGTGTAACGTGTTTCCATGCCCAGCCCGATGACTGCCCCAATGGGCAACCACCAGCGCGGGTCTTCCGATTTGAGCAGGCGAATGAGCAGCCAGGTAACGAGCACGCCCCAAAGGTAGTCGAAAGATACATACTGGAATACTGCGCCTTGCACCAGAGAGACGGGAGCGATTCCCGCAGCCACAGCAGCGAGCACCTGGATGTGGCGTTTCCCGCCGAGTTCCTTTGCCATCAACCCGGTCAGCACCATGATGCCACTGACAGCAATGGCAGAGAAGACGCGAAAGCCAACGAGTGAGGCGCCGAAGAGAAGCAGTTCGAGGCGGCCGATGAGAGGCGTAATCGAGGGATAGACTACAAATCCCCAGTCGAGGTGGCGTGCATCGTCGAGTGTTTGAAGTTCATCGCGGTGAAATCCATACTGGCCGTTGGTGGCAACGTGCAGCACCACACGCAGCGCTGCAATCAGCAATAAAAGGCTTAGATCCGAACGAAAGAAGGCCGCAATGCGGTTTCCCATAGATGGGAAAATTTATACAGCAGCACGGGCTATGTTGGCGAGCAACCGGCGGACTGCCTTCGGGCTGGGCAAAATCAAGAGCTGCGCATTCTGTGCGTTCTTAGCGATGGCTTGCATGAGAATCGGCCGGTATCGTCGTCTATACATCCAGACCCATTGCCAGAAGCCGGCGCGCTCGCGCGACCGCTGAAATGCCTGCCAGACACAGCGCACAAGTGAAAAATCTAAAACAATGATCGTGTCCGCTGCGCTGAACCGTGGTTCGACTACGTCGTACGGTCCCAGATCTCCATCCAGAATCCATCTCTCTTCCGCGATCAGCTTCTCTTGCACGGCTGCCCAATGATCGGGTGGTAGTGGGACAAGGTCTGGCTGC
>DATDGH010000131.1:0-8165 GCA_036522215.1 Candidatus Angelobacter sp.
GGAAGCCAGGTACGCGTTGCGGCAATTGCGCCACAGTCCAGGCTTCACCATAACTGTGCTGTTGACTTTGACGCTGGCCATCGGCGTCAACACAGCTGTATTCAGCATTGTGGATGCGATGCTGTTGCGACCTCTGCCTTATCCCCAGCCGGAACGCCTGGCATCTGTGGTCACGCAAATCAACGGCGAGGACGGAGACGGCATCAGCACAGGCCAGGACGGCGAAGCATGGGAACTAGTGCAGGACCAGGCGTCGTCACTGATAGCGGCGGCTTACAAGATAGGCGCCTCGGGAGTAAATCTGCAGACTTCCACAAGCGTCCGCTACGTGCACGAGCAGCGCGTCTCGGCCAGCTACTTTGACGTGCTGGGAATCCATCCATTTCTGGGCCGGAGCTTCAGTAGAGAAGAAGACCTGCCGGGCGGCCCGCCGGTGGTGCTGTTGAGCTACGAACTATGGAAGTCAGTCTTCAATCTGGACCGCGAGATTCTGGGCAAAGCGATCCGGCTGAAGGGTGAACCATTTACCGTGGTCGGAGTCTTGCCGGCAGGGACAATCACGGCGTCACCAGCGGCCGATCTGTGGACCCCGCTTCGGCCTAAGCGCACCGGCGAGGGAGAGGGCATTAACTACAGTGTTGTAGTGCGCCTGAAGGATGGGGCAAATTGGGCGCAGGCGGATACTGAGCTAGCTCGATTGCGTCCAGCGAGCTTTGCGATCCGCACCGGAAACCACAAAGTCAATTTATGGCTTTACGCCATGCCTTTGCAGGAACGCCTCGCGTACGAGGGAAGCGACGCAGTATTGATCCTGATGTGTGCTGTGGGCGCAATCCTGCTGATCGCGTGCGCCAATCTTGCCGGCCTGCTGCTGGTTCGCGTGATGCAACGCGGGCCGGAAATTGCCACGCGGATGGCGCTGGGGGCAACGCACAGCACGATCCTGCGGCAGCTCATGATGGAGCCGCTCATGCTCGCTGCCGCTGGAGGCGTTGCGGGACTCGCTCTGGCCACGGCGAGTATGAACTCTCTCACCACAATACTTTCGTCAGACGTGCGCATTATGGGGAACCTGGCTCTTGACGGGCGCATTCTGGGCTTCACTGTGGCAACTACTTTTTGTGCCACCCTGCTCATCGCATTATTCCCGGCTCTGGAACTTCGTCGTGCTGAGCTCCGTGTTTCCATGGCGGGAAGCGGAAGATCTGTAGCACACACGGGCAGACGCCGCACACGTCAGGCACTGATTGCCGCAGAGGTTGCTTTCACCGTGGTCCTGCTGGCCGGGGCAGGACTCCTGATCCGCACATTGGTTCACCTGCAAACCATGCCGCCTGGGTTCGACGCGCATAACGTTCTGACCGCGCAGGCTTCGTTGAATGATGCCCACTACCGCGATGCTGCGGCCTTCCAAAAATTGGTGCGTGACAGCATTGCGGCGATGAAAGAAATTCCCGGCGTAGATTCGGCCGCGATGGGATTAAGCCTTCCTTACGAGCACGCATTG
Organism: Candidatus Angelobacter sp.; assembly: GCA_036522215.1. Classification (GTDB taxonomy): domain Bacteria; phylum Acidobacteriota; class Terriglobia; order Terriglobales; family Acidobacteriaceae; genus Angelobacter. The sequence continues at coordinate 1,508 of DATDGH010000131.1, forward strand.
AACACAGGCGTGGATTTCTTAGATATTGGAGAGAAGCCAGTCAACTACGTGAGTAACGAAGTTTACGTAACGCCTGAATACTTCGCGACCTTGCGCATTCCTGTGCTGGCCGGCCGCACGTTTGCTGAGACGGATGCAGCCGGCACGCAGCCAGTATGTATTGTAAACCTCCGATTTGCCCGCAGATACCTGGATGGGCTCAAGGCCATCGGCCACCATCTAAGAACAGAAGATATAACTTACGAGGTGGTTGGGATCGTAGGCGATGTCATTCATCCGCCAGGGATTTCCTATCCGGGACCGCTCACCACGGAACCAACCTTCTACGTGCCGGCAACGCAGACCAATCAGGGCGCCCTGAATATGTATCACGTCTGGTTCCAACCCAGTTGGATTGTGCGTACTCGTGGCCCAATTGAGGGACTACCCGCCGCCATGCAGAAGGCTTTGGCAAAAGCCGACCCTAACCTTCCCTTTTCCGGCTTCCATCAAATAGGTGAACTGGAAAACGAGGCCCTGGACCGGCAGAGAATGGAAGTGTTTCTGATGGGCGTGCTTGCCGGCCTGGCCCTGGTCCTTTCCATGATTGGCATCTACGGCCTGGTATCCAACCTGGTAACGCAACGCACACGTGAGATTGGCATTCGCATGGCTCTGGGCTCCACGTTGCAGCGAACCATGATGGAGATAGCAAAATTCGGCATCGTGGCTGCCGGATGCGGGGCAGCCGCGGGGCTTGGATTGACGGTCCTGGCGGTGCGGGTCCTGAGCAGTGAACTCTACGGCGTGCGCCCGAACGATCCAGTTACCTTCGCAGCGACGCTTGCCCTTCTGCTTGGAGTGGTGCTGGTCGCCTGCTTTGCGCCTACAGCGCGGATTGCCAAGATTGATCCAGCCTCGACTCTGCGAGCTGAGTGATTTGCCTTCTCAAGGAGTCCTCTGTCAAAGATGGCGGCATTGCCCCTGTTTAGAATTGGGTAATTGGGAAAGTTGGCAATTGGGTAATTGAAAGTCAAAACCAGAAGCAACGCCACATCCTTTCGCATTCGACATTTCTCGCATAGTTCAAAAGTTTCAATCTGCGCAGTTCCCTCACGGTACTTCGGTAATTAAGTCCTACCAAGTTTTACCGATTAGACTTAGGCGTGGTCCAGGGCTGAAGCTTGCGCAGACGCCTGGTCAGCATGAAGCTGCCGCTACCGTCCAAAGTTCGGATTCTTTATCTCATTATCGCCGTGCTGGTCGCAGTGGCGGTGGTGCCTCTGTATTTCTACGCCCAAAAGGTCGTGGACATGAACCAGGAGGCGCTATCGCGCAATGAAAAGCTGCTGCAGGCCACGGTCACCAGTTCGCTGGCCCAGGACGTGGCCCAGCGGCAGAAAGACATTCTCTCCACTCTTGCCAGTTTGACCTATTCCGTCCAGGTGACCAGCGGTGGCGACCTGGCCGGCACCAAGGTGGAATCACCCGAGGTGCGGGCGCTTCTTCAGAACTACATTGAGAACCCGGATTCAATTGTGCCTTACGCGCGGCTGATTAACATTGAAGGCCATTTCATGTCAGTGGGCACGCTGGCGCCCGATGCTTTTTTAGAAAAGGAGCTGGAGCACGGGTTGGCTGCGTCGCGTGACGGCCGCCAGTACATCGGTGAAGCACTCTCCATCGGTTCCGGCAAGGAAACGCGGACGGTAATGGTAGTCAGCCGGCCTGTGGGTAACCATGATCTGTACTTGGGCGCTCTGGAACTGGTGATCGACCTGCAGTATCTGCTCAGGAAACTGCAAGCCGCGAAGAGCCAGGAAGGTCTGGACACCTTCATGGTGGACCACTCCGGGCGGCTGGTGGCATCGTCCGACGGAAGATACGCAACCGGCCAGGACATGTCCGCTAACGAACTGGTGAAAAGCTTTGTTGAGCAAAGCAGCAATGCACAGGTTTCCGTAACCCAAGAGTTCACCTGGGTCCCGGATGGCAAGAGCAAAATTGACATGCTTGGGACTTACGATCCAGTCCCTGGCCTGGGCTGGGCCGTAGTGGCACAGAGAAGCCAGGCTGTCGCATACAGTGACATCTTTCAGATGCAGCACGCGGCGCTCTTCTTCCTCTGCATTGCCATAGCCTTCAGCATTTGCGTCGGAATTCTGGCGGCGCGGCGCCTCACTACGCCATTGCAGACGTTGACCCAATCCAGCCGGGCCATCGCTGGTGGAGACTTCTCCAAGCGCGTGCAATTAAAGAGCCGCACGGAAATCGGCGAGCTGGCGCAGACGTTCAACAGCATGACGGACGATCTGGAGCGCTTTGTCTGCGATCTGCGCAAGGCAGCGGACGAGAACCTGGCGCTGTTCCTGAGTTCGATCCAGATGCTGGCGGGAGCGGTGGACGAAAAAGATCCCTATACCAAGGGCCATTCTGACCGCGTGACGCGTTACTCGGTGATCATTGCCAAGCAGATGGGATTGACCCAGGAAGATATAGAAAAGATCCGCATCTCAGCCCAGCTTCACGACGTGGGCAAGATCGGAATTGAAGACCGCATCCTGAAAAAGCCCGGCGCGCTGACTCCAGAAGAATTTGAGATCATGAAGACCCATACCACCAAGGGTGCGGCTATTCTGCGTCCGGTGGAGAAGTTGAGAGATATGCTCCCAGGAATCGAGCTGCATCACGAGTCGCTGGATGGCCGCGGTTATCCTTTCGGGCTCAAGGGCGAGCAGATTCCGCTGATGCCGCGCATCATCATGGTGGCGGATACATTTGACGCCATGACGACAAACCGTCCTTACCAGGCAGCCATGGATCCGGAATACGTGGTGCGCATTATCAACTCGCTTGCCAATACCAAGTTCGATCCCCAGGTTGTGGCCGCCATGACCAAGGTGTTCGAATCGGGCAAGCTGAAAATCCATCGCGCTGCCACTGTCACCGCAGAGCAAGTCGAAGCCAAACAGGCCCCAGATCTGGCCAGCGCCAACAGATAAAAAAAGAGTAAGCCCGCGAAAACGCGAATGAAGGCGAATCCGTGCCTGGACTTTGCGATCACCCTATCACCAGCTTCACAGTCATCTCGCTTTATAATCAATCTGTAAGCCGTTCTTATGAAGATTCAGACGCTGTTCGGACCAACAGAACCGACTCTGCTGGAGAAGATGAAGCAGGCGGTCACGCGCACGCGTGAAAACCTGAGCGACAAGATTGATCAGATTACCGCCTTTACCAAAGAAATCGACCGGCAGACCCTGGACGACCTGGAAGCCATCCTGATCAGCGCCGATCTGGGGACCAAGACTACGGAGCAGATCCTGAAGAACTTGCGCGAGCGGGCCGACCGGAAGCAGATTAAAGACGTAGACGAATTGAAGCGGCTGATTAAAGACCAGGTGCTGGAGATTCTCAACGCCACGCCTCCGCGCGCGGGGAAGCCCTCGGCAGGCGAGCCGGAAGTGGTGATGGTTGTTGGCGTAAATGGGACGGGTAAAACCACAACCATCGGCAAGCTGGCGCACGCCTTGCATGCCGAAGGCAGGTCAGTGCTGCTGTGCGCGGCAGATACGTTCCGAGCCGCGGCCATCGAGCAGCTTGAAGTGTGGGGTACGCGCACCGGTGTTGGCGTGATCAAAACCAAGCCCGGAGGCGACCCTGCCGCGGTGCTGTTTGATGCACTTAGCGCCGCTAAGGCCCGGCACACAGACAACGTAATTGTGGACACCGCCGGCCGCCTTCACAACAAAGCTAACCTGATGGCCGAGCTGGAAAAAATGAAGCGCACGGCGCAACGAATTATTCCAGGTGCGCCGCACGAGGTTTTGCTGGTGATGGACGCCACCACGGGACAAAATGGCCTGCAGCAGGCGCGGCAGTTTACCGAATCCGCCGGAGTTACCGGGATAGTTCTGGCCAAGCTGGACGGAACGGCCAAAGGCGGCGTAGTGGTGGCCATCTCGCGCGAACTGGGCCTGCCGGTCCGCTACGTTGGCGTAGGCGAGAAAGCGGGCGACCTGCTTCCCTTCGATGCGCGGAATTTCGTTGAGTCGATGTTTGCCGTGGAATGAATTTCAACTCGCAAGACGAGCAGTTCATGCGCCAGGCTCTGGACCTGGCACGGCAAGGTACCGCGCTCGCCTCTCCTAACCCGCGCGTGGGCGCCGTGGTTGTAGATACAAACGGCCAGATCGCGGGCACCGGCTTCCACACCTATGAAGGCGTAAAGCACGCAGAGGTTCTGGCATTGGAGCGCGCCGGCCCGAGGGCCAGGGGAGGAACGCTCTACCTGAATCTGGAACCTTGCGCTCATCAGGGCCGCACCGGCCCGTGCGCCGATCAAGTGATTGCCGCCGGAATCAAACGCGTAGTTGCCGCCATGACTGATCCCAATCCGCAAGTGGCCGGCAAAGGAATTGCAAAGCTGCGCGTGGCGGGAATCACCGCAGAAACCGGACTGATGCAGAGTGAGGCGCGCAAGCTGAATGAAGCCTTCGCGAAGTACATCCTCTATAAGCGGCCACTGGTCACGATCAAGTCCGGCATGACGCTGGACGGCAAGATTGCGCCGCCACCGGGTGACTCGGTCATTCCATCCTCGCTAGGGGCCGGGGGCGTGACCGGAGGATGGATCACCAGCATGGAGGCCCGCGCCCACGTGCAGGAATTGCGCCATGAATCGGACGCCATCATGGTGGGAGTAGGGACCGTAATCGCCGATGATCCGCTGCTGACCGACCGTACTGGCCTGCCGCGACGGCGGCCGCTGTTACGTGCAGTGCTGGATTCGCGGCTGCGCCTCCCGCTGGATTCCAGGCTGGTAAAAACTTTTCGCGATGATGTTGTGATCTTCTGTTCCTTTGCTGAGGAAAAAAAGCGGCGTGAGCTGGAAGAGCGCGGCCTGCGCGTGGAACAGGTCGCGATCGGTCTGGGCGATGGGCGTCCTGACCTGCTCAAGATTGCGCAACGTCTGGGTGAGTGGGAAATTACCAGCCTGATGATTGAAGGCGGCGCCCAGGTGAACTGGATGGCATTGGCCACCGGCATTGTGGACAAAGTTTTTCTTTATTACGCTCCCAAGATTCTTGCGGGAACAGGATCAGTGCCCTTTGCTGGGGGACCCGGATTCAAGAAGGTGGCGGAAGCGGCTCTGGTGAAAGACATCACTATCCATCGTTTTGGCGAAGACTTTGCCGTGGAAGGCTACCTGTATGATCCATACGATCCTCCCGTGCCTCAAGCTGCTTCCAAACCTGTCACGTCTTCAATTCCTTCCATGCCAGCCACGAAGGAGCCAGCCTGAATGTTCACTGGTCTCATCGCAGAAACCGGCCGGGTGGCGGAGGTTCACCGCAGTGGTGGCCAAACGCGCATCACGATCAGCGCAACACACATTCCTTCCGAATTAAAACTGGGCGACAGTATTGCCGTGAGCGGAGTATGCCTTACCGCGGTCGCTCGCGGACGCCGCCAGTTCTCGGCTGATCTGGCCCAGGAAACGCTGGAGCGGACCTCTTTGGGCGAGCTGAAAAAGGGTTCATCAGTGAATTTGGAACTTCCGGCGCGCGCGCAGGACCGGTTGGGCGGACATGTAGTTCAGGGACACGTGGATGGCGTCGGCAAGCTGCTGAGCCTGGAAAAAATCATAGGCGGCGGAGACCGGCGGCTCACCGTTTCAATCCCCGCTGGGCTGGAGCGCTACGTTGTTCCACAGGGCTCGATCACCGTGGAGGGCATCAGCCTGACAGTGGCAAAAATAAAGATCAGCAACGGCAGCGTGGAGATCGCGATCATTCCCCACACCTACAAAACCACGAACCTGCACACTCTGGAGCAAGGCAGCCCGCTGAATATTGAGGTGGATGTGCTTGCCAAGTACGCGGAGAGAGCCAGAGGCAAGGACTTGAACACTAAACTAAGTGTGCAAGAACTCGTGCGCCGCGGATTCTAACGGACAGACCCGCAATCGGGTCATCGGAAGAAGCAACTCGCAATCTTTTCAGTCCTATAGCATTTTCAAAAATAATGTGAACACCTCTGGAAGGAGTACGGTTCGCGCGAGGCCTACGCCGAGGCCCGCTGTCCTCCTTTTCCCTGGCAGCTCAACTATGAGCATTGGCAATGGCCCATGACCGGCAGCGCGGTCTCCAAGGCGTTTGCATCATACTTAAAGAATTTTTGATTTGTGATTATTTGTGATTTCTGATTTGCCGCCGACTGCAGGCAACAAGTCACCAATCACAAATCACGAATTTCTCTGTACCACAAGACGTTTATGCGCGTTCTTTACGTTGCCTATCCCCTGTTGACCGTCTCCGAAGCCAGTGCCGGCGGGGCGGAGCAGATGCTGTGGACAGTGGAACGCGAGATGGCCGCGCGGGGCGCACGCACCACGGTTGCCGCTTCTGCGGGATCGCTGGTGAGTGGCGAACTTTTTGTCACTGGCGAGCCCTGTTCGCTGCCGGACGATTTCGAACGCCGCAATCGCGAGCACCAGGACAGAGTGGTGGAGTTTGTCCGCACCCGGTCGCGCCAGGGGAGACCTTTTGATCTGATCCATGACCAGTCAGGCAGCTTCTGGCCGCGGGCGGCCGAAATCGATGTGCCTGTGCTGGCCACATTGCACCTTCCTCGAAGCTTTTATTCTGCGCAGCTTTTCACCAATGTTCCGGACAAT
>DATDGH010000132.1:0-11346 GCA_036522215.1 Candidatus Angelobacter sp.
GTTTTTCGAGGTTGGCTGCTCGCAAAATCGAGCGCCTGAGTACAGTCGCCATCATTGCCATCATTGCCATAATCACGGGAATTTGCAAATGCTCTCAACCGGAATAAACAGCGCACAACACGCTGGAGATTATGATGGAACGGAGGCTCGCAGGAAACCGGCAATGGCCAGGCTGAGTTTTGTAGTTGGAAAAGGCGGCGTAGGAAAGACTACCGTAGCCTGTGCCTACGCTCTGCACCTGGCCGCTCGCAAGCCACGCGAACCCCTTCTGCTCATGTCAACCGATCCTGCGCACTCTCTGGCGGCCATGCTGCAAGTCCCGCTCAAAGCGACGGCAAATCGAATCACGGGCAGCAAAGGAAAATTGTTTGCCTGGCAGGTTGATGCGGACAGGGAATTTCAAAAATTTCTGTCGGGGAATCGTGACGCAATCCTCAACATCGTTGAAAGTGGTACCTTCTTTTCCCGTGAGGAAATCGCCCCTCTGCTGGATACCACGTTGCCGGGCATGGCGGAGGTGGCCGGGCTACTGGCGATTCAGGAACTGCTGGAGCAAGGCCGCTATGGTCACATTGTGGTGGACACGGCGCCATTCGGCCACACACTCCGGTTGTTTGAGCTTCCGTCACATTTTCAACGCTTTCTGAATTTTCTCAACGTGGCCTCAAGCCGCGACGCGCTCCTGGCCGAACGCTTCGGCGGCCATGTAAATGCTCCCTCGCACGCTTTCCTTGAGCGTTGGGAAGGAATGCTCGGGCAATTGCGGGATGCCTTCACCGCCAAACATGCTGAGATCTTCCTGGTCACCTCGCCTGAGACTTTTTCCCTGAATCAAGCCGTGCGCTCGCTGGACCTGCTGGAGGAGTCAGTGCCGGAGATGCACGTCAGCGCCATCATCCTGAATCGCGTGGTTGAGCGGGCAGATAGCTGTACCCGTTGCAGGCATCGAGCGCAGGCCGCCCGTCGCGCCGCGCGGTTTTTGCAGCGAAAATTCCCGCACGTTCCCCGGTTGATTGGCCCTGATCCTGGGAACCCGATCTTTGGAGTCGAACTTCTTCGCCGCTTTGGCAAAGCCGTTTTCGAAAATCGCCCCGCTGCCCTGGAGGCCAACCCGCCTTCACCGAGCAGGACTCCGCTCAAATTAGAAAAAATCTCCTGGCCCGTAGCTGGTTCGCAATTGTCATTTACCGTCGGCAAAGGTGGTGTAGGAAAAACCACAACCACCGCTGCTTTGGCCTTTCACGTCAGGGCTGCTGAACCGGAAACTTTGGTGACGGTTTGCTCCACTGATCCAGCTCCCTCTCTGGATGACATCTTTCAGAAGCCGGTAGGCGATCATCGCACCTCCGTGCTGGGTGATCCAAAGTTCAGTGCCATGGAGGTTGATTCCGTCTCCGCGTTTCGTAACTGGACGAGGCGAATCACGCAAAAACTGAATTCAGAATTGAGCATGGAGTCCGGCGGGTTGCACGTCGATCTTACCTTTGAGAAGCAGATTTTCGCCGCCCTGATGGACATCGTTCCCCCGGGGGTGGATGAGGTCTTTGCCATCTTCCGCATTCTCGATCTCCTCCGAGATCGCACCGGGAATGTATTCATTGACATGGCGCCAACCGGGCACGCGTTGGAGCTTCTGCGCATGCCTGAGCGCATCCAGACCTGGTCGCGCCTGTTGTTGAAAAGCCTTGCCGGGCACCGTACACTAGCCCTCGCCCAGGATGTTGGCGTGGAATTGGCTTCGCTGGGGCAGGAAGTCCGTAAGCTGATCGGAATCATGAAAGATCCGCAGCAGAGCCGGATATGGGCGGTCATGCTGCCTGAGCCGGTTCCGGATCATCAAACCACGCGCCTGCTTCAGGCGGTCGAGGACATTGGCATCAAGGTCGATTCGTTGTTCGTCAATCGGGTGCTGATTTCAGAAAAGAATGCCGGATGCAAGCGCTGCCTGCGTGCGCGTGCCTGGCAGTTGGCCACTTTGCAAACGCTCAAAAAGAAATACCGGCGGTACCAGATTTTCCTTGCGCCAGAACTCCCGGCGGAGATCGCCGGAGCAGCGGCGCTGAAGAAATTCACCACTGAATTATGGCAAATCGCGGATTAGCCGAAGAACCGGCGCTCTATCTCTACGGGATCACAACTCCCACCAGGGCCAAAACAGCCAGGGTGGTCAGTCCCGGTATAGATGGTCTGCATCCCGTGCATTCCGTGGAGTGCGGCAAATTCATCTGCTGGGTCTCTGCCGTGGACCGCAACGGATTCTCCAGCGAGATCAATCGCAACATGGAAAATCTGGAGTGGCTCGCTCTGCATGGCGTGCGTCACCAGCAGGTAGTGGCGGAGATTTCGGCCAGGGAAACGGTCATCCCCGCGCGCTTTGGCACCGTGTTTTCCACTGAGCAGGCATTGCTGAAAAATGTTCAAGGCAGAAAAGCAGCGTTGGAAAAGGTGTTCCAGCGCATTTCCGGTGCGGACGAATGGGGAGTCAAAGTCTTTGCTGAACGCAAGCCGGCGCCGCAGCCGCCGGACGAAGTCCGCACCGGCAAGGAATACCTGCAACACAAGGCAGCGCGATTGAAGCGCCGTCCGGAACGCGATGATTCCGGCCTGCGGGAGTTCGGCGCCGAGCTGTCCACGATCGCTGCAGATTCAGCACCCAGCGGTAAGATCAGTGGTGTGCAGCCCGATTTGCTCTGGCAGGCCACATTCCTGGTTCCGCGCGGCCGCCGCAAGCAGTGGGACCAGGCCTTGCAGGATTTTGTGAAGAAATGGAGCGGGTCGCGCCGCATCGAAGTGAATGGGCCCTGGCCCCCGTATTCTTTTGTGTCCGATGCAGAATGATTTTGAAGCTGTAGCCATCACCGGCAATTCTGATGAAGATGTTTCTCTTCTGGATATCCTCGACCACGTATTGAACGCCGGCGTCGTGATTCATGGCTCTCTTGTCCTCTCGCTGGCGGGAGTGGATCTGATCTATCTGGGACTGAATGTGGTCCTCACCTCTGTCGAAACCGCACTGAGAACTCTCGCAGCGGATGAAGCCCGGGGAAAGCGGCCGTGACCAAAGTCCTCGCCTATTGCGCCTACCTTAATCGTCCGGGAATCTCCGTGCCTTCAACTGGCGTCAATGGTGCGCCCCTCCATCAGATCACTCACGATCAGCTAGGCTTGCTTTGTTCGCAGGTTGAATGGCCATTTGATTACCCGGCCCTGCAGCGCAACGCGGTGGAGTTTCACCGCGTGGTCAGCCACATGTTCGGCCAGGGCGCGGTAGTGCCATTCCGCCTTCTTTCCGTGTTTGATAACCTTCAGGATCTGGTTGCTTTTCTCGCTACCCATCAAGCGAGCTTTGTCGCCGATCTGGAGCGCCTGCAAAACCTGGTGCAGATGGAATGCGTGCTCTATTTTGCTCCCCGCGCCGGCTTTAAGCCCTCAGGAAAAGAGTATCTGCAAATGAAGGCGGATCTGCTGCAACTGGCGGAAGACTTCGTGCAAAACATGAGTGACGCATTGCAGGGCATCAGCAAAGAGATTCGCACCCGGGAATCGAAAAACGGTGGCCGCATCTTTGTCCTGGTGGAACGAGGCAATGAAAAGCTCTTTCATTCCATCATCCAGGAACTTCCTCTGCCAGAGCGCTTTGCCCGCCGCCTCAGTGGCCCATGGCCGGCCGCAGAATTCTTGAGCGATTCCGTCAAGATGCCGCAGATTGCAGGCCAAAGATGACGGGTGTCCGCAAGATCTCTCCGGAAGAAATTGCCAACGCGGTTTCCGATCTGAACCGGGAATTGAAAGCTGCCGGCGCAGGAGCCATCGAGCGCATTGACTGTTCTCCGGAAAACATCGAGCAAGGCCTGGCCAGGCTGGTTTTAAGCCTGATCGAACTGCTTCGCCGCCTCCTGGAAAGGCAGGCCATCCGCCGCATGGAAGGCGGCTCTCTGGATGATTCCAAGATCGAGGAGATGGGCCAGGCACTCATGAAGCTGGAAACGAAAATCAATGAAATTGCAGCAGTTTTCGGCCTTCGCCCTGACGACCTTAACCTTGAACTAGGCCCCTTGGGGAACCTTTTGGATAAGTAACGCTTTTGGTTTATCTCGAATCCCGCAAAGCGGAGCAGTCCCTATGTCTTTTTTGATTGTTCCCTAAGTCATTTAAAATCAGACCGGCCATCGGCAATGCATGGGCGCTCCGTTTTTGGGATCACGCGCGATCCCCCGATTCCCCATCTGCCTATGCTTTCTTTTCGAGAGTTACAGATTGTTCAATCCGCTTTGATCGGTGGTAAAGGCCGTGCCCTACGGCTTGTGGCCTGAAGTGCAGGGCAACTCACCAAAGGCAGCTTGCATCTGAACGCAGTGAGTTGGTATCCCCCACATTTAAGCCACTCGAGCCTTGCATTTTAGGTCGGTCTGTAGAAGGGTTGACAGTTGTGCCGGGTGATAGTTAGGATGCGTGACGTGGGTCGCGCCGAATCTCCACCCTGAGGGCGATCTTCTCTCGTTTGTTTCCTGAGATAACAAATGCAAAGAGTTCCAACTGTTTCCGGGACAACCAACCTTGTTGACATTCTCGACCGCGTACTGGACAAGGGGCTCGTGATTGCCGGCGACATCCGTATTTCTCTGGCCAATGTGGAATTATTGACAATCCGCATCCGGTTGCTGGTTTGCTCTGTAGACAAGGCCGAGCAGATCGGACTGAACTGGTGGAAGTATGATCCGAATTTAACCGCTTCGTTGCCTCCGTCTGCCGGAACAAGGGTAGCTCTGCCGGCCCCCCCACCGCAGGCCAAGGCTAAGCCACGGAGAGGTGAAAGCGCACGTCGCCAAAAGGCGAAATAGAGTTGACTCTTATCAAGGAGGCGCGCAATGGCCGTTGAACGAGTATCCGGTGGTTCAAGTCTTATTGACGTATTGGACCGGGTATTAGACAAAGGCATCGTAATTGACGCTTGGGTCCGAATCTCTCTCGTTGGTATTGATCTGATTACGGTAGAAGCCCGCGTTGTAGTTGCGTCCATCGATACTTATCTCAAGTACGCTGACGCTGTCGGTCTTACTGGCCTCGTGTCCCGGCCGCAGTTGGCAGAAGGTGGCGAGGAAGAAGAGCCGCCCGAGCCAGTTTTGCCACGTCCAGCTCGTCGGCGCCGGTAAGGACCTTAGGGGATGCGTATGGCTACCGCGGAGCTGCGGTTTCAGCCTGAACCTATCAACGGGCGGCGCGCGACCAGACAACGCCGCCCTGCTGTCCTTCGTCTGCTTGAGGCGGAGCGCTCGGAAGAGATTTTTCCTCTCTTGCTGGAGGAAATTATCGCTCTCGGCTTTCCCCGCGCCATGGCCGTGGATGTCAACTTTGATAGCGGTGACGTCACTCCCGCCGCCGCTCTAAAGTGGCCCCGCCAGCAATTGGACAAGTTCACCACCGCCCTCTGGATGTCCGAACACCAGTTGGTGTCGGTCCTCCACACCACCCGGCCTGCGGTCTTGAATAAGACCAGTCTTCATAACAAGCCGATCTACGTTCATCCCATTCTTTATTCCAACCGCAATCTCTGCTGGGAAGCCGATCGCATCCGCACGGCCACCTGCCTGGCGGTGCAGAATTTCAATCGCGAAAAGAAGATCCGCATCGAAGAGCAGGTTTGCTCTACCTGTGAAATGCGCGCCTATGCCGCCGCAGTGATCGTGGAGGTTCCCCGCCAGGTTTCCGCCCAAGCCATCGCTGAACTGGGTGAATTGATCGAGCTGGCCAACCGCTATCTCTCGCGCCTGTTCAAGGTGGAACATTACTACAACCGGATGCGCGATATGGAGATCACCATTGCCCAGATGGGCACGGTCATGCAAAGCATGGCGGATCCCGTCATTCTGACCGATACTCAGCATCGCGTGATCATGCAGAATAAGGCTGCGGAGCGCTTCTTCAGGGTGCCGGACGAAATGACGGAAGGTCTGGTGCGCGCGGTCGAGCTGAATAACCTGCTGTTTTCGGCAGCGCTCTCCTCCATGCTGGTGTCTGGATCAGATTCACACCGTGACCTCACTCTCGTGGACGCCATTGAGGGTGAGGAGATGTTGTTTGAGGCTGTCTCCGCCCCCACCTTCGGTCCGGACGGAATCCAGATCGGTACCGTGACCGTGATGCGTGACGTGACCGACCTGCGTCGCGCTGACCAGGAATTACGCAGCAACTACGATAAGCTGCGCGAAGCCGAAGAAGTTGTGCGCCAGGACCGCGATCGTCTGAACCTGATCATTGAAAATGTGGGCGATCCCATCGTCGTCTGTGACCGGGAAGCAAAAATTGTCCTGGTGGACCCGCTGGCCCAGGAATTATTTGGCGCCGCTTTTGACGTGCCCCGCGACGCCGTGCAGTTCAAAAACCAGACGCAGCTTGCCGCCTACATCAGCAACTTCACCTACTCATTTGCCGACCGTGAAAACGCGCCAGTCAAGCTTTATAACCCGGCAATGCGGCAGGAAATCGAGTATGACGCTCGCTCCGGCAAAATCTTTGATGAGCTCGGACAGGTCTGTTATACCGTCACCGTGTTACGCGACTTGACTGCGGTACGCAAAGTAGAACAGCTCAAGGTCGAACGCCGTATGCTGGAAATTGAAAAGTTTGCTGCTACCGGAAGGCTGGCCGCCACCATCGCCCATGAGGTCAACAACCCCATGGAAGCCATCAAGAATGCGATTTACCTTCTGGCCGGCTCTATGCCCGAAAGCGCTTCGCCTGTCTATAACATTCTGAAGTCGGAGACCGAGCGCGTGGCCCGCATTGTCCGCCAGATGCTGGGGCTGTACCGCAACACGGAACAGGTGAAACCGGTCAGCGTAAATGTCATCATTGAAGACACATTATTGCTGCTGAACCGGCAGCTTCAGCGCTGCAATGTGGAAGTGGAGTCCGATCTCGGCGTGCTGCCGGATGCAGTGATTGCCGCCGACCAGATGCGGCAGGTGCTTTCCAACCTGGTGATCAATTCCAAGGATGCTATGCCCAACGGAGGCAAATTGATCATCCGGTCCAGGCATGTTCCTAATCCTGACGGCTTGCATGGATGGGTGCGCATCATGATCGCCGATACCGGCGCCGGAATTCCGCCGGAGATGATTCGCTCCATTTTCGAGCCTTTTGTCACCACGAAGGGCGAGAAAGGCACCGGCCTGGGACTGTGGATCGTAAAAGGAATTATTCAGAATCATGGTGGCAAGCTTTCCGTGAAGAGTAAACCGGGTGAGGGTACGGTCTTCAAGATTGATTTGCCCGTTGTAAAACTGTGAGCGACACCGGTAAATACCGCATCCTGGTGGTGGATGACGAGGCCTCTGTCTTGCTCACGTACCGCCTGATCCTGGAGCAGCAAGGATATGCGGTTACTGCGTGCAGCACCTCACGGGAAGCCATTGCGGCGATTGAGAATGCAGAATTCGATGCCATCCTTTGCGATTACTCGCTGGAGGAGCAACATACCGGCTTCGAAGTGATTATTGCCGCCAGAAAACGTGACCCTGAGCTTCCGGCTGCTCTCCTGACTGGCTATGCCACTCTGGAAACGGCGGATGAAGCCGAGATCAAAAGCATTAAGGTTCTGTTTAAGCCAATTGAGATCGATGAGTTTCTAGCTACGACCTCCAACATGCTGAGGAGAAACCATGAGTCCAAGCAGAAAGCCAGCGGAGAAAAAGATACAAGGACGCAAAGCGTCCGCAAAAATAGAGAGCGTCTCGACAGCGCTGCTCGACGTAGTGCCCCCGCCGCCGATCCCGTCAAAGATTGAGACACTGTCCCGTCCGCAGCAGCAGGAAGGCCGCTACGTTTATGGCGTCATTGAGTCCCGGACGCCCGTCGCATTCGGCCGAAGCAGCATTGGAGGCGTGAATGAGGAGGTCTATACCGTCCATCACGGAGACATCGCCGCTGTCGTCAGCCGTACTCCAGTCTTCATCTTTGACCCCACTCGGGATAATGCCCTGGCCCATGAACACGTGATTGAGTCGGTGATGAAGAACTACACCATCATCCCCATGAGTTTTGGCACCGTTTTCCGTACCGACGACGACATTCGCGAAGTGCTGAAAAGCATTTACCCTTCGTTGAAAGACGTGCTCAAGCAGATGACCGGCAAGCTGGAGTTTGGATTGAGAGTCACCTGGGACCGCGACCGCATCATTGAAGAGCTCAAACGCGAGCACGATGAAATCCATCGTTTTCATCAGGAGCTTACCCGCAAGCACCTGCAATCCACCTATTTTGCCCGCATGCAGCTCGGCCGCATGATTGATAAGGCCCTGGCCGAACTGGCCGCCAACTACGTGCGCGAGATCTATGACGGCTTGCGCAGCGTCTGCGTGGCTTCCCGTGACAACAAGCCTATTGGCGACAAGATGATCCTCAACGCCGCCTTCCTCATCCAGAAAGAGCGTGAGCCTGAGTTCGATGCTGCCGTGAACAAAGTGGCCCAGAAATTCGGTGACCGCGTGAACTTCAAATATACCGGTCCCTGGCCGCCGTACAATTTTGTCAATATCCGTCTCAAACTGGAGAGAGGCGGTTCAAGCTGATGCTGCTGATTGACGATCTCTTGCTCGCTCCCTTCAGTGGGTGGAATTTCATCATGCGCACCCTGCTCAAAGTGGCGGAAGACCAGTGGACAGACGATACGCCCCTCAAGGAACAGCTTCTTCTCCTCCAGGTGCAGCTTGACAGCGGAGAAATAACGGAAGAGCAGTACCTGGAAATGGAAGCTGCAGTTCTGAAGCAGATTCGCGAAGTTCAGCGCCGCAAAATCGAGTTGGCCGGCGGTGATCCGGATGCCCTGGAAGGCGGCCTCTTCGGCCAGGTCCAGGAAGGCTCCGGTGCCTCACTCACCTGGGACCCGGGCGAAAAAAACGATTGATCCACTCAAGCAACACTCTCGTTGCTTGCAATAGCATCATCAGTGCTCAGTTTGCACGCCGCCAATTGCAGTGGAAGAAAAACCGAGAATAGGGTCCCGGTGCGCCCGGGAGCTGTGCTGCTCCTCATCCGAATTGAACCTTCATGCCTGGCAACCACTGTCTTGACCACCCACAGGCCGAGCCCTGTTCCTTTCTCCGACTTGGTGGTGAAGAAGGGCTCGAAGATGTGCTTGCGCACATTAAACTTGATTCCTCGACCGTTGTCGGAGATAAGCACCTTGACGCCTTGTCGCTCCGGAAATGCTGACTCACGCCCCGGGGCAATATGGATCTGGAGCTGCCCTTTCTCGCCAATGGCTTCAATGGCATTACTGATAAGGTTGGCAAAAAGCTGCCGCAGTTCCCCCGGGAAACCCTGAATCTCGCCGGTAAATTCGTAACGGCGCTCAACGCGAATCTCATTGGAGCGCATGCGCATGACGAAAAGCTCGAGAACGTCCTCCAGCACTTCAGTGATTTTGACGGGCACAGGCGTCGGCGATTCACGGTAGAAAGAAAGCATCTGGCGGACGATATGGGACATGCGGCCCAATTCCGCTTCCGCCATGGCCACCAGCTCGCGCGTGTTGCTGTCGAGAGAAGTCTTGTAGGCGATCAGCGCCAGTAGATTGGTGAGGGCCTGCATGGGGTTGTTGACTTCGTGGGCTATGCTCGCTGCCAACTGTCCCGTCGCTGCCAGCTTCTCCGCCTGGCGCAATGCCTCCTCAGTGCGTTTGCGTTCCGTGATGTCACGAACGATTTTGGCGGCGCCAATGATTTTTCCGTTCTCGTCTTTGAGCGGCGAGACGGTCAGGGAAACATCCAGGCGCCGTCCGTCTTTGGCGACTCGCACAGTTTCAAAATGCTCGATGCGTTCTCCACTCTTGATCTTGCCCAGGATCATGTCCTCATCTTTCCGCAACTCGGGCGGAATAATGGTGGTGACGGATCTTCCGATGATCTCGGCTGCCTTGTAGCCGAACATCCTTTCCGCGCTGGCATTCCAGCTGGTGAGGATGCCCTTGAGATCTTTGCTGGCAATGGCGTCTTCGGACCATTCGACAATGGAAGCCAGGCGGGATGCCACCTGCTCGGCCTGGCGTCGTTGCGCGGTTTCGCCTTCAAGGGCGAGTGTCTTCTGCTGCCACAGCGCAATCAGACGCCGGCGTTCGTCCTCAGATGCGAGCGCGTAGCTCTCCGCTGGGAGAACTGCAGAATGTTCATCGCAAATCTTCTGGAAGGCCTCGCCATGACCCTCAAGAAAAAACTGGTTCAGCGGATAGCCACAAACCAGGGAAAAGGCATGGGATTGGGCAATCTGGTTCCAGAGCTGCTCCAATCTGAGCGCCGCCTCCGGCTTGCCCTCCGCCCACAGCAGGGACACCATTTCTCCAAAGAGAGCCGCACGTCCGTGTTCTTTCCCAGCCGCAGTCTTGGCCCGCAGAATTACGCCGCCAATCAGTTCGACAAAGAGCTTTTCGTCGGGCCATCCGTCCACCATGAATTGCGACAAAGTAGCAGAGGCGTCCAAAGCAACATAGCGGCCCTGCTCGACAGTCTTGGTGAGGTCCAATCCACGCGCCACGAGCCGTTGAGCGAGTTCTGTCCGGTGGTCTTCGGTAGCGATTACGATGCCGGCGTCGCCGGCCCCAATTGCCGAGCCGATGAAGCGGCTCAGAGCGTCCAGCAGAAAGCTATCATCGGTATAAAACTGGACCGAGTGCTTGTGAACGGAGAAATCAATAAGCTCTTGGGGGTCGTCAGCAGGATTGGGAGAGGTTTTGCTACTCATGGATATGCCTCGATTTTTTCCTGTACCAGCAATTTTTCAATCACGGCAGTAAAAGACTTGTTCCTTTGTGAGCTCGTTATTCTTATTCTTGAAAAGTTTTCGGGCGAACGGAATAAGGCTCGCGTTTTTCAGTCGATCGCAACGGCCTCTTGGGTTCAGGCAGGAGTTCCCGGAGCGGCAGCAGCCGTTGAATTTGCTTGAGCGATATCTGCTCAAACTTGATCTTCGATCCAGACTTACGTGGCATTACTAAAAATCTCCAATCCAAAGACTAGCAGCCCCGGATTCATACGGGGAGACTCTTTACGGCAGGGCTTAGTCGCTCTTTAGTCTTTTGTAAGCTATTGAAATTATTAGATTTATATAAGTTATATATTTTAGTGAATTTTTAGTCTTGCAAGCATCTAAGTTTAGCGGTACTATTTCGCTACGTTAACGATACGTTTATGTCACGGAGCAAAACGTCATGCCACCCAACAAAAAGCGCGATTTTGTGACGGTATTGCACGCGGATGTCCCCCATGGCCGTAATGGGAAACACAAAGAGATCGTGACGCAAATTATGGAACAACTGCTGCAGCTTAAAGAGGGCTCTGCGCTGAAAATTCC
>DATDGH010000133.1:0-4045 GCA_036522215.1 Candidatus Angelobacter sp.
GGACCCCCAAAAGCGAAAATCAGGATACCATAAAAACGAACGTTCGTGCTATTATATTTTTCAGGGTAAAGTACTTCCTCATGCCGGTTTCAACGCCACGCAGGTCTCGCGACAGCGTGCCCAAAGGAGTGCGCACGCGAGAGAACATTCTGCAGGTAGCCGTTAATCTGGCATCCATGGAAAGTCTGGAAGGTCTGAGCATCGGCCGTCTGGCCGATGAGCTGAAGATGAGCAAGAGCGGCCTCTTTGCTCATTTTGGTTCGCGTGAAGAGCTGCAACTGGCGACCGTGGAGATGGCGCGGCAGATCTTTGTGGAGCGCGTCATTCGGCCCGCGTTGGCTGCTCCGGAAGGCGCGCCGCGGCTCTGGGCCCTCTGCGACGCCTGGGTCCGCTATGTGGAACGTCCAGTCTTTCCCGGTGGCTGCTTCTTCGCCGCTGCTTCTTTTGAGTTCGACAGCCGCCCCGGCATGGTGCGCGATCGCATCGCGGCAGCCGTGAAGCAATGGCTGGCTACGCTCACACGAGCGGTGGAGGAGGCCATCAAGGCCGGGCACTTAAAAGCCAATATTGATCCCAATCGGTTTGCTTTTGAAATCAAGTCCATTGGAGTCGGCGCGCACTCCGATTACCAACTGACGGACGACAGGAAGGCCATGGGCAAGGCGCGATCGATTGTCCGCGACCGTATTCACGCAGTAGCCACGCCGAGCTGCCCTCGGCTCAGCACTCAGCCAAAGAAACGCTCTTCACGTCCCTCTTGACTTCATCAGATCGAATCCTTGGAAATCCGTGGGCACTCGAACACATAGAGGTGTTGGGTGTTTCTTCCGATGACCGGGGTCCCCGACGCGCGTTTCGCGTGGCGGGGTGGTGGTGAACCGATTGCAAAACACGAGCAAAATGCCGGGCAACAGTTAGAGACCTTTATGGATTGAATGCTGGTTACTTCTAGGCGTAAATTCCCCGCACCGTGATAGTGTGCGCCACGCGCTCAATGGCCAGCATGTAAGCGGCAATCCGGTTATTGACGTTGTGCGTCTCAGAAAAGCGCACCACGTCTTCAAACGACGAACGCAGAATAAACTCAAGCTGCTCGTTCACCACAGACTCCTTCCAGAAAAAGCCCTGGCGGTCCTGCACCCACTCGAAATAAGAAGCAGTGACTCCTCCCGCGTTAGCCAGAATGTCCGGGATTACAAAGATTTTCTTGGCCGCAAGAATTTCGTCAGCGGCAGCTGTAGTCGGGCCATTGGCGCCTTCGCAAACTATTTTGGCTTTGATATGTTCCGCGTTCTGGCTGGTAATTACATTTTCGACCGCGGCAGGAATCAAAACCTCACAATCCGTAATCAGCAATTGAGCGGTATCTGCAGCTTCGGCTCCGGGAAAACCAACGATGGTGCGATTTTTATTCTTATATTCCAGCAGATCGTCAATATTGATTCCGCGGGGATGGAACAACCCGCCGTTGTATTCCGCAACCCCGATGATCTTATATCCGGAATCGGCCATCAGCTTGGCGGCGTTGGAACCCACGTTGCCAAATCCCTGCACGATCACCCGCGTGGTGTTCTGGTTCATGCCCAGCTTTTTCAGGGCTTCATCGCACACAATCAATATTCCACGCCCGGTGGCTTCGCGACGCCCGCGCGACCCGCCTATGTTGATTGGTTTGCCGGTAACTACGGCCGTGACCGTCTGGCGCATATGCATGGAATAAGTGTCCATCATCCATGCCATGGTCTGTTCATTGGTATTCATATCCGGGGCGGGAACGTCTTTTTCCGGGCCCAGGAATTCAATGAGCTCGGCGGTATAGCGGCGCGTCAGCTTTTCCAGCTCTGCATTGCTCAGTTTTTTGGGGTCAACGATGATGCCGCCTTTGGCCCCGCCGAAGGGGATATTAACCACCGCGCACTTCCAGGTCATCCAGCTGGCCAGGGCGCGCACCTCGTCCAGCGTGACGTCAGGGGAATAGCGAACTCCGCCTTTCGCCGGCCCTCGAGCGATCGAATGCTGGACGCGAAAACCAGTGAAGACTTCGAGCCGTCCGTCGTCCATGGAAACTGGAATGTGGACAATGATTTCCCGGCTGGGATATTGCAAGATCTTCCACAGGCCCGGGTCGAGATTCAGTTTTTGGGCGGCAAAATTGAATCGAGCTTGCTGAGCCTCCCAGGGATTCAGCTCCTGCTCAAGGGACAGAGTTTTCATGGGTTCTCCAACGCGGTGAGGCGCAAACTAAGAAGTATAGATAGCTGCTATGCCGCTAAGCAAGGTTTCCACGGTAATCACCAGGGAGCAAAAGCAAAATCACGCACAGCAAAACCACATACATTTGCAAAACCCCCTTTTTGCAGTCTCCTGTCTTCGTTGCGCCCTTCGCAGCTTTGCGTTTAAATTTCAAAGTACCTCGGGACGGGAGACATTGGACATGACACAAGCAGAAAAGGCTCGACGATTGCTGGATCTCCATCACGGAGAAACACCTCTGGTATTGGTGAATGCCTGGGATGCGGCCAGTGCCTGCATCGTGGAGGAGGCCGGGTTTCCCGCAATCGCCACCAGCAGCGCTTCGCTGGCCAACTCCCTTGGCTGCCCGGACGGACAAAAACTGCAGTGGCATGAAATGCTGGGTGCAATTCGCCGGATTTCTACGGCAGTTCGCGTGCCTGTGACGGCCGACATCGAGGCCGGATTCTCCTCCAGCGTGGAGCAACTCACCGCCGCAATTGATGATGTGATTGTCGCCGGCGCTGTGGGCGTGAATCTGGAAGATGCTCTTCCGGGACACGGTGATCGCGGACCTCTGTACGTCATGACCGGCCAGGTGGCGCGCATCCAGGCTGCTCGCAAAGCCGGTGACAAGCGCGGCATCCACCTGGTGATCAATGCTCGCACCGACGCTTACTGGCAGGACGGAGTAGTGGCGGACGAAGCCATGCGCAACACGTTGGAGCGCGGCAAGGCGTATTTGAAGGCTGGCGCCGACTGCATCTTTGTCCCCGGATTGAAAGATGCAGGGCACATTCGAACCATCATGCAGGAGTTCAATGCCCCGATCAACGTTTTGGCTACAACCGGATGTCCTTCTATTCCAGAGTTGCAGAAACTGGGAGTCAAGCGCATCAGCATGGGCTCAGGTCCAATGCGCGCCACCATGGGCTTGCTCCGCCGCATTGCTCGCGAAGCCCAAACTACAGGAACGTATAGCTCGCTTCTCGAAGGCGCAGTGCCCTACCAGGAGATGAACGCGCTCTTTAAGATCGGATAAGCAGAATCCGGGCATCGGCATATCAGAGCATCGGTACATCTGAAGAGGTTTTGCTTTTGGTTTTCAAATTACCCAATTACCAAATTACTCAATTACCAAATTTTTTCGTGAGAACCACAGTTTCCGCAACGCGAGTTAACGCGGTGACTCATATCGGCCGGAAGCTAAAGCATGATTTCCATTCCTTCCGACGCTGCCCGCACCTTGGGATAACATTCGCGGGCCTGCGAAACCACTTTGTCAATGCAATCGTCGGAATGATCGGGATCGTGGTGGAAGAGAACTAGTTCTTTGGCGCCGCTCTCCATGACGATATTCACAGCTTCGCGCCAATGGCTATGCCCCCAGCCGCGCTTGGCGTCATATTCTTCCGGCAGGTATTGAGCATCGTAGATGAGCACGTCCGCTCCTTCTGCCAGTTTGCGGACGTTCTTATCAAATACCGGATGGCCAGGCTCGTTGTCCGTAGCATAGACCAGCACCTTGCCTTCTGCCTCCAGACGGAAACCCAGGCATCCCTGCGGATGGTTCAGCCACAGGGAGCGGATGTTGCAATGGTCGAAGGCAATGCTCCCTTCTTCAATCCCATAGAATTGGCGGCGGGCAGCCATCTCGCTCATGTGCACCGGGAAGTACGGGTCGGACATCTGCTCTTCAAGGGCACGCTGCAGGCCGCGCGTGCGATTGGAAGAATGAAAGTGAAAAAAGCTTCCGCGATCGGCATAGAGCGGGGCAAAAAGGGAATTCCCTGGATGTGGTCCCAGTGGAAAT
>DATDGH010000134.1:0-13203 GCA_036522215.1 Candidatus Angelobacter sp.
GGCTGCTTGTTCCAGCGGACAGATTCCAGATAATCGCGAACAAATTGTTTGTCAAAAGATTCTTGCGCGCGGCCGGGTTGATATTTATCAGCCGGCCAGAAGCGCGAAGAATCAGGGGTCAAGACCTCGTCCGCCAGGACGAGACCTTGGGGTGCGTGGCCGAATTCAAACTTCGTATCGGCAATGATAATGCCGCGGCCGGCTGCGTAGTCGGCCGCCGCTGTGTAGATACTGATGCTCAGGTCGCGAAGCTGTTCCGCCAGTTCGCGACCGGTGCGCTTACACATCTCGGAAAACGAAATATTTTCATCGTGGCCGCTGAGTGCCTTGGTGGCAGGAGTAAAAATCGGCTGCGGCAGTTTGTCGGATTCGCGCAGCCCTGCGGGCAATTGAATTCCGCAAACCTTCCCGTCCTGCTGATACTCCTTCCACGCCGACCCGGAAATGTATCCCCGCACAACGCACTCAATATCGACCATTTGCGCCTTGTGCACCAGCATGGAGCGTCCGCGCAACTGCTCGGCGTACTTCCGCAGCGGCGCCGGATATGCGTCCACGTTGGCTGTGATCAGGTGATTGCTGACAATATTCCGCAAAAAATCAAACCAGAAGAGAGAGAGCTGGGTCAGTACTCTGCCTTTTTCCGGGATCCCAGTGCCAAGAACGTAATCGAAGGCCGAAATCCTGTCGGTAGCGACGAACAGCAAGTGTTCGTCCAGGCTGTAAAGGTCGCGCACTTTCCCCCGGGCGTACAGGGTGAGCTCGGGGAAGTCAGTTTGCAGCAAAACTCGATTCAATGTGGTGGGATTGGACATGGATTCAGTCAGCGAACGGGTATTCTAGCCTCTCAAGATTTTTTGTCAACGGAGTAAAGAACGAGTTAACTCGGCAGAAATGCATCGTTTTCCTCAAGCTGTGGAAAAAATTTCTGAATACGTCGCTAGCCGCGCACAAAGCGGGTTTCCGCGACTTTCATGCAAAAGAAATTTTTTGTGATAGTAATCGAAGAATCAACGGCTGCCTTTACTGCCGATATTTCATTATGCCAGAAGAGCGACGAATCGAACAGAGCGAGGAAATGAGCGTAGCTCATTAGCATTTTGTGATTTGCAAAAATTCGGTCTTGCGCAGCTTAGGCTGACGCGGCCTGCAAAGCCTGACTGCTTTCGTGACCAAAGCGCACAGACACAACTTTGGAGACGCCCGGCTCCTGCATAGTGACGCCGTACATCACTGGAGCGACACCCATGGTCTTCTTGCTGTGCGTAATGATGATGAACTGCGTCTGCACCGCCATATCTTTGATCAATTCAGTGAAGCGGCCAATGTTGGCTTCATCGAGCGGGGCGTCCACTTCATCCAGAATGCAGAACGGGCTGGGCTGATACTGGAAGATACCCACGAGCAACGCTAACGCCGCCAGGGCTTTTTCACCGCCAGAGAGCAGCAGCACGTTTTGCAGCTTCTTTCCCGGAGGCGATGCCACTACGTCAATTCCACTTTCGGCGCTGTTCAGTTCGTCGGTGAGGCGCATGAATGCCTGGCCTCCGCCGAACAGCTTGCGGAAGGTGAACTGGAAATTCTCATTGATGCGCTCAAACGCTTCCTGGAATTTCTGGCGTGAGAATTCGTCAATCTCCTTGATGGCAGCCTGAGTGTTTTCGATAGACTCCAGTAAATCCTTACGTTGTACTTCCAGGAATTGGTGCCGCTGTTCGGTCTCCTTGTATTCCTCCAGGGCCATCATGTTGACCGGACCCATGTTTTCAAGTTTTGTCCGCATCTCGCGATAAGAGGTTTCCTCGGCCGCGAGCAGCTCACCCTCAACCAGGACAATTCCTGTATCGGCGCGGAGCTCATCTGCGGACACACTCAGTTCATTCAGGCAGGATTCCGCCATGTGCGCCAGATCAGATCGCAATTTGGCCAGTTGCTGGCCGAGTTCAGCTTTGCGTTCACGCGTGGCGTCCAGCTCCGCGCGGGCAGCTTTTAGTTCCAGTTCGATTTGCGCGATGCGCGCGCGCACCTGCTCGGACTCCTGTTGTAGCTGCAAGGCAACCGCTTCCCCGGCAGACTTCTCTTCCGCCAAAGCGCTTAAGCGTTCTGCAATCTGGAGGTTTTCGATTTCACGCTGACATTTCTCTGCTATCGCTGACTGGATCTGCCCTTGCAGTGACTCCACTCGCTGCGCGGATTCAGTCGATAGCGACTCAATCCTCTGCAAGGCCGCGCCCGCGGAGCGGCGACGCTCTTCCAGTCCTGCCAGCCGGGCCCCGGCTTCCCCCACCACCTGTGCGGCGGCGTCGCGAGCAGCCTTGAGTTGGACCAACTGTTCCTGGGCCGCCTGGATATTCGCTTCCAGCATCAGGCGGTTCTCTTCAAGGGCCTGCACCGCAGTGCGTTTCGTGGCGGCGACAGCTTCGCTGGCATCACGCTCAGATTTTGTCCGCTCCAGTTCCAGCAGGTAAGTGTTCAGCCGTTGCTCGGTGCGCGCCAGTTCGGTCTCCATTTGCTTTAGCGCGTGGCCACTGGTCAGGGCCTGCTTCTCTGATTCGCGATGCTCTTCTTCCAAAGTTGCCAACAGCTTATTTAACTCATCCAGCTCGCGGCC
Organism: Candidatus Angelobacter sp.; assembly: GCA_036522215.1. Taxonomy (GTDB): domain Bacteria; phylum Acidobacteriota; class Terriglobia; order Terriglobales; family Acidobacteriaceae; genus Angelobacter. The sequence goes on from DATDGH010000134.1 coordinate 2,612, forward strand.
CAGAGTCTGGATTTTCATCTGTTCGTTCTGAACGGCCGTTTCCAGTTGCGCCGCGATCTTAATCACCTCGCGCAACTCGCGTTTGAGTGAGAGCGGGCCCTCGCTGCGCTGTTTTCCGCCCGTGACCGTCACGTTGTGGAAACACTCACCGCTGGAAGAAAGGAAATAAGCGTCCGGATTCTCTAACGCCAGATTGCGGGCAACGCTGATGTCGGAAGCGATGTAGCCGTCACGCAGCTTGGGCAGAATGATTTCCAGTGAGCGTCCAAAACCGTTCAGCACCCGGATGCAGTTCTTGAGCGGCACCAGCGGCTCGGGCTGTGACGTAGGCCCAGGCTGGTCGTTGACCGCAAAGGAAAACTTTGCCTGCGAGTCGTCGGGGTGGACCAGGAAAGTTGCGCGCCCATCAACATCTGTCTGGAGAAGCCGCATGCCTTCGTTGGCTGAATCCCACGACTTCACCACGACGTAATTCAGTTCGTCGCGCAGAAAATCTTCCACCACGTTCTCATAACGAGTCTCCACTTCAAGGAAGTCGGCCAGCACTCCCACCGGAGCAAATCCACTGCCAATGGCTCTGGACTGGAAGAGGCGCTTTACTGATTCAGTGGAGTAGCCATGTTCGTTAATGACGGCTTCGAGAGAATTTTTCTTGCCCAGGGCAGAGGCATACTCCGCGCGAAGACCGTCCAGATGGTGCTTGGCTTCGTCTTCCTCTTTGCGCTTACTCTGAATCTGGCCACGGATGTCGGCAATGCGGGTTGCCAATGCACTTACGCTCTGACTGACAGACTTAAACTCGAGAGCCAGTTGCCCGCGCTTGCCGCCGAAATTTCCTATGTCCACTTGCGCGCCGGCAATCTCCCGCTCCAGCCGTTGAGATTCCCGATCCAGCGCCGCTACCTGGCCCTCCGCTTGAATGATCTGGTTCCGCACCTGAGAGGCAGATGACAGAACTTCCAGTGACGTCTGCCGCCGCGCTTCCTGGCGATGTTCCGCCTCGGACAGGGCGATCGCTGCGGCGTGGGAATCGCTCTGACGCGCCTGAAATGCGTGCTGGGCGGCTGCAACTTCTGATGCGGCTGATTCCGCAAACTGGCGATTGATTTCCAGTTCTGAAGCCAGGGACTGCAAGTGCGACTGCTCGCGCTCCAACTCAGCGCGGGCAGCGGCAGATCTCGCGTCCAGTTCCGCACAGCGCTCCTCATTGGTGGCCCGGCGGGAAATCGCCCGGTCCGTTTCCAGCGCGATGGCATTCAATGCCTGGCGGTTCTGTGCGATTTCACTCTCAATCGCGTAGCCCCGATGAGTGCGTTCGGAGTGTTCTACTTCACGAACGCCGACCGCTTCACCCTTCGCATGAATCTCCTCGCTGGCCAAATCGATGGCGGAATTCAGGCGGGCTTCATCCAGGGTCATCTGCGCGAACTTGCTTGCCAGCACTACTCGCAGCCGCGCCTTCATCTCGTCGCGCAGGCGGGCATAGCGTTCCGCCTTGGAGGCCTGCCGTTTAAGCGAGTTCATCTGCCGCGTGACTTCCTCAAAGATGTCGTTGATGCGGGCCAGGTTGATCCGCGATTGTTCCAGGCGCGCCTCCGCGAGTCGCTTCTTGGTCTTGAATTTGGTGATTCCTGCAGCCTCTTCGATGATGGCGCGACGATCATGCGGCTTGCTGCTGAGGATCTGCCCAATTCGACCCTGCTCGATGATGGCGTAGGACTCCGGGCCCAACCCGGTGCCCATAAAGATGTCCTGAATGTCGCGGAGGCGGCACAGCTTGCCATTCAGCAGGTATTCACTTTCGCCAGTCCGAAACAGACGGCGCGTAACCAAGATCTCACCTTTGGCAGACTGCATGGACTTGAATTTGCGACGCCGAATCTTGAGTACTACAGGATTGCCGTTGACAGGCGCGTTGGCGCCGTCCTCCGCCGGAGCGGGTTCAGTTTGAGCGCTGGGAGCTTCTGGAGCGCCAGCGACCTCAGGATTGCCGGCTGCTTCAATGCTCGGCTGGGCTTCGGCTCCCGCCTCAGCGCGGACTTCGGCTCCACTTTCGCCTTCGAGTGCGTCCAGCGGTCCGGGTTGTACCTCGGCTATAGCCGCATCGGTAGCTTCTGCTGCGGTTGCGCGAGTGGATGCCTCATCCCAATCGTCTTCCGGAATCTCATCCCGAATCTCGATTTCGGTTTCACCGCTGATTGGGCCTTCGTACACCTGCGGATCGATCAGTGTGAGCGAGACCTCGGCCATTCCGGTAGGTTTGCGGTCGCGGGTGCCGGCGAAGATCACATCTTCCATGCGGACGCCGCGCAGGAGTCGGGCTGACTGCTCACCCAAAACCCAGGAAATGGCGTCAGAGATGTTGGACTTTCCACAGCCATTGGGCCCGACAATCGCAGCAATGCCCTCGCCGTGAAACTTCAGTTCTGTCCGGTCGCAGAAGGATTTGAATCCGAGGATTTGCAGTTTCTTTAATTTAAGCAACTTCTTACTCCTTCAAGAGACAGGCCAGCGGCACACACCCCTTCGCGCGCACAGGGCATGATCCTGTGTTGCTTCCCGCTAATGTACCGAGAGAGTCAACAGGGGTCAAGGAAAAAGCCCACAATATGTTGTGGATAACTTGCCTCATACCCATCATGTCGCGCAGGTCTTGCACCATTTGGCCAAAATTATGACGGCGAGGGTATTTAAGAGGAAGGAAGAACCGATCAGAGCTGAGTTAACTGTAGCGCGAATGGTGCAGGGAAAGCAAGCGTGATATCAGGCATTGTCCTCCAGTTCAGGCGTTCATGCCTCTGCCAATACGACTCCGTCCTCCAGGCAATCTACGCCCCTAATTTCTCGAAAAAACGAATGATGGATTCAATTCCGCGATAAAAGTTCGGGATGTGAAATTTTTCGTTGGGCGCGTGCAGATTGTCGTCCGGCAGGCCGAAGCCCATCATCACACTGGGAATCTTAAGCACGCCCTGGAAGTCGGTAACGACGGGAATGGAGCCTCCGGAACGAATGAAGACCGTATCTTTCTTAAAGACATCGTGCAGGGCCTCTGTGGCCGCCTTGACGAAGTGATTGTCTGTTCCCACCACGCACGCCGGGCCTTTGCTGTATACGTTCATCTTGATGTCAATGCCTTTGGGCGTGAGCTTCTTCACGTGATTGGTATAGCGCTTGAGAATGTCGTCGGGATCCTGATTGGGCACCAGGCGCATGGAAACCTTAGCCGAAGCCCTGGCCGGAATCACGGTTTTGGCGCCTGCAGCGGTAAACCCGCCGGGCATGCCATGCACTTCCAGCGTAGGGCGAGCCCAGGTGCGATAGAGAACGGAGTATCCGGGTTCTCCGGTAAGCACTTTGGAACCTACTTCAGTCTTACGGTAATGCTCTTCATTGAAAGGCAGACGCTTCCATGCTTTTAACTCGTCTTTGCTGGGTGCTTTTACGTTCTTGTAGAAGCCGGGAATCAGGACGTGCCCTTTGCTGTCCTTCAACTTGCTGATGATCTCAATGAGGGCAAAGAACGGATTCGGCGCGGCGCCGCCGTACATCCCCGAATGAAGGTCAGTCTTGGCACCAGCAGCTTCAATCTCCGTGTAGACCAGGCCACGCAACCCAACACACAGAGTGGGCAGATCGGGCGCAAACAGTTCCGTATCGCAGACCAGGGCGAAGTCTGCCTTAAGCCTGGCTTTTTGTTTGCGAACGTATTCGGCAATAGATTCCCCGCCAACCTCTTCTTCTCCTTCAATAATGAATTTCACATTCAGTGGCAGCTTGCCGTTGTAGGCCTTCATGAGCGCCTCAATGGCCTTGATCTCCATCCAGAGCTGCCCTTTATCGTCTACGGCGCCCCGGGCATAGATGTTCTGATTGCGCTCGGTGGGCTCAAATGGAGGTGTAATCCACTCGTTCAACGGGTCGGGCGGCTGAACGTCGTAGTGCGCATAGCACAGCACTGTAGGTTTGCCTGCAGCGTGCAGCCAGTCAGCGTAGATCAGAGGATGTCCCGCGGTGGAGATGATCTCCACATTTTCCAAACCGATGCGCCGCATGTCATTGGCAACAAACTCGGCCGCTCGGCGGACATCATCTTTATGCTGCGGCAAGGTGCTCACGCTGGGAATGCGGAGCAGGTCTTTCAGTTCACCCAGGAAGCGCTGCTGGTTCTGGTTTGCATATGCGACTGCGGTGGATGCCATAAGAGGTCTCCGGGCTGGGATGTCAAAACCTTCCAGTATACCGTGGCGGCAGGCCCTCTATTTGGATGGGTTCTTCTGGACGAAATTGGTCACAATCAGCCATAAATTGTTGTTCCAGCCACTTTGGCAAAGGTTTAGGCAAAAAGACAATTCGAAAGAATTCAATCCTAACCCTTTTCTCGGACCATACAGGATTTGCGTTCCTGAGCCGCTCTCTTATGATTTCGTGATCGAGTTCGCTTAGAAGTAGAGTCAGACGCAGCCGCTGTTCACCGGTCAGGTTAGAACCGTCATCAATGTGCATGGCGAGATGTTAGCACCGGATAAGGCAAGCGTAAACGACTGCCGTTCTCTGTCTATAATAGAAAGGTGCGTTCCCAATCTACAGTTCACAAGCGGGCGGAGGCGGATTTTCCCACGCGATGGGGGCAGTTCCGCATTCTGGGTTTTGACGGCCATGTAGGCGAGGACCGGCGCGCCGAATCCGCTGTTGCCCTGGTCATGGGCGATCTCCAATCTGCTCCGCCGTTGGTGCGGATCCACTCGCAATGCCTTACCGGCGACGTTTTTGGTTCCACGCGCTGTGATTGCCGGCAGCAACTTGAGATGGCTCTCTCCCTCATTGCGCAGGCAGGCGCGGGCATTCTGGTTTATGAGCTGCAGGAGGGAAGAGGCATCGGCCTGATGCCCAAACTTCAGGCTTACGAACTACAGGACAACGGGCTGGACACGGTGCAAGCCAACGAACAACTGGGTTTCAAAGCGGACCATCGAGAGTTCCAGCTTCCATCAGAGATACTGAAAGCGCTGGGAGTGAAGGAAGTTCGCCTGCTCTCCAACAATCCACAGAAGGTGGCAGCGCTGGAGCAATCTGGAATCAAGGTGGTGGAGCGTGTTCCCTGTGAAGTTGAGGCGACTGCCGCCTCGGAGCGCTATTTGAATACCAAAAAGGAAAAGCTTGGTCATCTGTTCAGCAGCAGATAGCTACCATTTTGCTCCAAACAGCTTGGAATCCTTGTCGCCTTCAGGCAGATCCATGAACATTCCGGCCATGCGGTCGTGCAGGTTCTTTATGGCCTGCCACAATTCGCCGATGCCTTCGTTGAACTCAGTCAATCCGCTGGAGTCAATATCCGCGAGCACATTGCGAGCCAGCTTGATCAGCATGTTGATGCGCTCGGCTTCAAGCTGCGGCAACACCGCGAAGGGGTCGTTGCCGCCGGAACGCAGGTCGACCCACTGCTGCACCGTCCACGCGGTCTGGCGCGCGTGCTCCATGGCATCATGAAACTGGGCCACCAATCGGGCATCTACCCGGTTCTTGACCAGGGTCTGTTCCATTTCGGTCAGCTCATTCACGGTGCTCTGAATGTGCGCAGAGAGACTCTCCGCCTCCTGCGGCGAGGGCTCCGCAGCCACCGATTTCTGTTTCTCTTCCTGATCGTCGGCGGGAACAAAGGTGCGCTTTTCTTCGGGAAGCATTTCCTGAATGCCAGCCAGAGTGCCGATCAGAAATTCAAGGTTCTGCTGGTCTTCAGTGGTCAGGTGGATGAAGGCAACGCCCATGCCCACAGCATGATGTGAGGTCTTAACAACAGCGCGTCCTCCTATTTCCAGATTGTGGGTGCGGAGATGGAACCACAGCATGCTGCCGACTGGAAGGGTGGTGGTGGTCTCCACATAGCATCCGGTCAAGCTGATATCACTGATGTTGCCCCACGCCGGGGGCCCATTCTCGTTCTGGCGCAGCTCCACTCCCCCAGTGCAGGGATAGCGAGGATGTTTTCTGCGAATGGCGGAAATGTCTTTCTTGAATGGACGTGGAGTCTTGGGCGGCTCAAATCCCGAGTCGTGATCGAACGGCCGGGCAGCGGGCGGGGCGGTAATGATGTTCTGCGACGGGCGACCGAAGATGGTCTTATCGGGCTCCAGGCAGTGGACGCCGATCTGTCCTGCTTTGGGAGTGTTTTCGCGCCCCATCCATACCACTTTGAAACGGGCTTTATGGTCGCCGTTCTGGATGCCGATGGTCTCGCCAACATTGACGCAATCAACGCCAATGAGACGCGCCCCGAGCTGAGTAATATCCAGCGTGCGTGCGTGCTGCATGAAGGGTTTGCCGTGGCGATCCAGTCCCCACACTTTGACCTCAAAGTTGCGTTCCACCCGTTGCTCGCGGCGGCGGCTCATTTAAGTACCAGACATATCGGCAGTTAAGCAGATGGTACGTTCAATTTCCCGGCGATTCAACTGAAAGCTGGCCCTGTGGTACATACACTTGTGGTTCGCTAAAACGTTGAACCACGAAGGGCACGAAGGAAAACCTTTCCGGGGAAAGATGCTGCTACGACCTGCACAAACATTGGCGAATTCCAGGCCATCGGTTGAAGGCGCAGAAAAGCAAGACTAACAGCACGAAGCAAACCCAAAACCAGTTCGCCGCAGATTTGTGCAGATTCGCGCTGAAGACCCGACAAGGCAAAGCTCTTTACCGCTAAACGCGCCAAGGAGGCCAAGGAACGGCACAGCTAACGACGGTTAAAACCAGCAGAGTTAACTGTCTGGTAAACATTTTGCGAAAATGAGGGCAAAGGCTGTAAGGCTGCGGATCTCATTGATTTATAACGGGTTACCGTTGTTAAAGGCCTCTAAAAGGCCTCTTTAGCTTGTGCCCTTTACCCAAAGCGCGGAAATTCGACACACTTACTCCTTCAGTTTTCAAAGATCAAAGCACTACGGCAGCCCTAGGGGCTCCATCTTTCATTAGATCATATAATTTACTATGTTGTCAACTAATAATTTATATTATTTTAATGTTGTTAATTGATATGTGCGGAACCTGGGCCCGGCCGCTGATGACTGCCCGGCGCCTCAAACGTCAAACAAAGGGTGCAGGTTTTGGGTGTATTCTTAGGCAAGGACAGAGTCATGTTCGAGCATTCGCCGCCAAAGGGCCGGGGCAGATGGAGTCTTTCCGTTACCGGCTCGGTTGCGGTCCATTTCGCAGTTCTGATGGTGTTGTGTCTTCGTCCAACGCCAATTTTTGTGCAACCGGCTTTGATTGCTCACGGTGACCGCGGCGAATCACCGCTGGTCTATTTCGCTACGCCTGGACCGGAGGAAGTGCTGGTGGCCAAGCAGGCCAGACCCAGGGTGGCCCAGATCACGTTGCCGGTTCCGGTAGTCAAGCAATTCAACGCAAAAGTGACGAGCCAGAAGGCCACCGAGCCACAAAGTTCTGAGACGGTTTCCGCTACCACCTCCGGCTCTCCCTTCAGTTCAGACCTGAATGGCTACGCCAGGGGACCGGACGTTCGCCCGGCCATCGAGATCACGCTGCTTGATCCTCCGGTCTCTAAAGCGGAGATTCCTCCCGGGGTTGAAGGAGATGTGATCGTCGAGATTACGATCGATGAGCAAGGCAATGTGATTGGAGCGAAGCTGCTGAAGGGGCTGGTTGACGGGATCGACGAAAAAATCCTGGCCACGGTGCACAACTGGCACTACCGCCCTGCTACCAAGGACGGCGTTCCGATTCCGTCCAAATACGATGCGCGCTGGCATTACCGTGGTTAACGCTGATCCATCTGCTCTGCCAGTTACAAACGGAAAAAGGCCAAAGCACCAACGATATCTAGTCCCTGACCGGTCTCACTCAATAAGATTCTGCCCCTAGCTGACTGCCAAGCCGCGAATGAGCTGACGCCAGTCCGAATTCCCCGAACTGCCGGAGCAAAGAATGAAATTAGCCAGGCTGATTTACCGGCTTACGGTACCGGGAGCCATCGTTCTCCTGCTGGCATTCCTGCTGTTGCGGACGGGCGTGATTGCGAGCACCGAGGGCCGCCAGACGCAGCTCTATCCCGCCATCATCTTCCTGGTCAGCCTGATCCTGAGCGCAACCTTCCATCGCAGCCGGCTTTTTCTGGCGACACTGGTGGTGGCGCTGGCTCATGCCGCGCTGGTATGGCTTGCACCGCGGGTCTCGCCGGAAGCGCAGCAAGTGCTGCTGAACGCAATTGCTGTTCTGCTGCCATTGAATCTGCTGGGATTCTCATTGTTGCAGGAGAGAGGGCTCATCTCTCCGGCGGGTGAAAGACGCCTGGCATTCATTTGCGTCCAGTGTCTGGCGGTGGTCCTGCTTATGCTGCCCAGATTCGCGCACCTTGCGGCATTGCTGGATCGTCATTTTGTAACTCGAAGTGTTTCAGACTGGAGCCGGATTCCGCAGCCTGCATTGGCGGCCTTTTTCATTGCAGGGGCAGCAATGTTAATTCCATTGGTGCGGCGCTATCGCGCGGTGGAGAGCAGCTTATTCTGGGGTTCGATATCCATCTTGATAGCTTTGCGAGCCGGGGTAGCAGGCAGTCACAGCGCGACCTACTTCGGGACGGCAGGACTGCTGTTCACGGTGGCGGTGCTGGAGACCTCTTACAGCATGGCGTTCCTGGACGAACTCACTCGTCTGCCGGGCCGCCGCGCCTTCAATGAGGCGCTGCTCAAGCTGGAGACCTCTTACAGCATTGCCATGCTGGACGTAGACCACTTCAAGCAATTCAATGACACCTATGGTCATGCGGCGGGCGATCAGGCACTGCGCATGGTGGCCTCCAAGCTGGCCCACGTCACCGCGGGAGGCAAGGCGTATCGCTATGGCGGCGAAGAGTTTGCCATCCTTTTTCCCGGCAGGCCGGCGGAGGAGGCATTTACTTACCTGGACCGCCTGCGGCGATTGATTGAGCAGTCTCGCTTTGTGGTCCGCGGGCCCGATCGCCGGCGGACGAACAGGAACAAAAAATCCCATCCCGGGAAAACCGAAACCAATGTCACGGTCAGCGTGGGCATAGCCGCCAGCTACGGAAACGGGGTGACCGCGGACCAGGTGCTGCGCTCCGCCGATAAGGCCCTGTATAAGGCCAAAGCCCGGGGACGCAATTGCACCATCATCGCCCGACCTCCCAAGCCCAAAGAGCCGGCGAATTTCGCTGCGAGAATCCTGCAAGTAGACTGAGAGTCGTGGTGCAATCGATTATTTGAATTTTGGTTTCGTTTCAGTGCTGGCAGTTTGGCGCTGGTTGAGAATTGGGTAATTGGTGAATTTGGTAATTGGGTAATTTGAAATCAAAACCAACCCCCACTTCAAAAACGACTATTCCAGGGCGGCAATTTTCTTCAGGTCAATTTTTCCGGCAAAGGCGGAGACTACCGCCGCGCGATTTTCGGTTTTGTCCCAGCCCGCTCCGCCTTTGTAGGCGATGATTTGAACGAAGGCGCCGCTCCTGGGCAAGACGTCGAGAGAGTGAGTGTCATTGCTGGGCAGTGGAAATGATTCATAAGCGGGGAAGCCGGCCACCTCCTTCTTTTCCTTGAACTGACCCTGGGTCTCGATGGACATCTGCTGCAGCTTCTTCTGGTCCGCGCCTTTTTCGCCCAGCAGGATCTGCACTTTGACCCGCTCGATGCCCAGGGCGGAATTGGCGGCGGTGGGAGTGTAAGACCGTGTCGAGCTGTGACCGACGCCAGAAACATCATTGTTGGTGGCGCTGCCTTCCGCGGTCCAACCATCCGGCGCATCCGGCAACAGGGGCGACAACTTGCTGGATTTCCCGCACCCCAAGACCAGAACCATAACCGCTGTGAGAATCAGTAAACGCTTCGCTCGCACGAACCCCCTCCTTGATTTTTTGAGATGAGTCAGTTTATCCCGTCGGCTGCAATTTGTGTGTGGTTTTGCAGCTTAGGGCTCCGCACCTTCGGCCGGGACACGACGAGCAAGAATCCGCCATACCTGGCGCTCGCGGCCAGCGGCAAGACGACCGGCCCAGGTGGTTTCGTAGGTATGCAACTGCCGGTGGGAAAGGGCGGCGGCACTTACGACTCGAAGGCCGGCTTGTTCATAGAGTGGCAGCAGGGCCAATTCAAGTTCATTGAAACCGGTTTCTAAGGGGCAAAAATGCCGACTATCTTTCCATTGGTGTCTAAGTAATAGAACACTCCGGGGCTGGTCTGAACGATCTGTGAGACCGGGCCTGCTGTCCCGTTTGCGACGCTCAAATCATTTGCCTGCCAAGCATTGTTGACATACGAAACTACCTCCATGTGCCCGCTGGTGGTTGCATACATCAGATAGGTGATCCCGGCGCTGTCCACATAAGCAGCGAAAGGACTGCCAGCGGCGACTGAATCTCCTGGTAGATTCCCGCTACCCGTCCAGACATCATTCCCGTGGTAATAGAGCCCGTACGCATGCCCGTATCCATCCAGATAATAGAAGGCCCCGGGAGTTAGCTGGATGATTTGAGAAACCGGGTATGCCGTTCCATTGAGGCTCAGATCGGTAACCTGCCAGGCGTTATTGGAGTAAAAAACCTCTTCCATGTGCCCGCTGGT